>JBKBUA010000009.1:0-34100 GCA_046290845.1 Thermodesulfovibrionales bacterium | reverse complement strand
TGGCAGATCAGGCCTTAAGATAATCACATCCTCTGGCCTTATGCCAAAGAGCACCCTTTCACCTATTTGATGTTTTTTATTCGTCCTTTCAACTGGCAAAAGGACCTCTGTCCTGATGTCATCACAATAAAGCCTGTATTTTTCATCCTGAATGCCTCTTATCTCTGCCTCGAGGATATTCCTGATGCCAAAGAACCTTGCTACATCAAGGGTTGCGGGATTGCTGTAAACCATGTCCTTTGGACCTGCCTGTCTGATGGAACCATCAATCATAACACTCACATGATCAGAAAGAAAGAAGGTCTCTTCTGTATCATGACTGACCATAAGTATTGTAAACCCGTATCTTTTTTGCAATTCCTTAATGAGAAACCATAACTCCCTCTTCATCCCTTCATGAAGGGCTGAGAAAGGTTCATCGAGGAGCAGGTATTTATGTCCTGGTGCAAGTGCCCTGGCAAGGGCAACCCTCTGCCTTTCACCACCACTGAGACCTGTTATCCTTCTTTTAAGAAGATGAGTAATGCCGAGAGACTCTGCCAATTCATAGGTTAATTTATATCCTTCGTTTTTGTTTGATAATCTTCCATGCCTTATGCCATAAAGGATGTTTTCCTCAACCGATAGATGAGGAAATATTGCCAGATCCTGTGGCACATAAGAAAATCCCCTCTCATGCACAGGCAGATTTGTGATATCTCTGCCGTCAAGTATGATAGTTCCTTTTTTGATCTTTCTTAAACCAAGCACCGCCTCAAGAAGAGTAGTTTTGCCACACCCCGTAGGGCCGATCAGACAATGGCATGAGCCTGGCTGCACCTCTAAAGATACATCTTTTATGGAGAATCCTTTTGTTTGAACAGAAAGGCCGTTTATCTCTATCATGAAACTGCTCCCTTTTTTGTTAACAGCCTCACTCCATAAAGGGTCGTAAGACCTATCGCAACCAGAATAAGGATAAGGACAACCGTCCCTTCAATATCTGCGGTGGAAAGCCTCATGAATATAGCAATAGGTAGTGTCTCTGTCTTCATCGCCATTGAACCTGCTATTGTGATTGTAGCGCCGAACTCTCCTATTGCCTTTGCCCATGTAAGAACAGAGGCAGCGATAATGCCATTTTTACAGAGGGGAAGGGTTACCGTCAAAAAGGCCTTAAAAGGAGAAGCCCCGAGAGAGCGAGCCACATCTTCGTATCTCTGCGGAATCTCATCCATGGCTGCCTTAATAAGTCTTGTTGCCACACCGGCGGTAGTTATGAATTGTGCAAGGATTATGCCGTATGCGGTAAATACGAATTGTGCGTAATTATCCTGAATCCATGTGCCGAGAGGATTATTGAAGAATATGAGAAGCATCGCACCGAGCGCCGCGGGGGACACTATCATTGGAAGCTCTAAAATGGTGTCTATGATATGCCTGCCCTTAAAATCAAACCGTGAAAGGGCATAGGCGGAAGGCAAAGCAATAATAAGAGAAAGAATAGTAGCGATAGTTGCAGCGATAAGACTCAACTTGATTGAAAAAAGCGTTCTTTCAGAAAAAAGGGTCTCCACAAAGAGAGACCCCTTCCAGAAATAAAACAGTGAAAGCACCAGCCCTGCATAAAGGGCAAAAACCGATGCCGCAAAGAATATTGAAAGCCTTTTAAATGTCATTTTTTAAGCCATTCCTTCGGCACGACATATTCTCCGCCTACAGGCTTTTTCACGCCAATCCATGCAATTGCCTCGTCAGAAGTCATAAAGTAATTGTATTTCCTGTATATGGCCTTCCCCTCTTCAGAAAGAATAAAATCTATGAACTTCCAGGCAAGTTCCCTGTTTTTCGTATATCTTGATATTGCAATTGGTATATAACCAATACGGATTATCTCCGACTTTTTAAGCGGTATCGTCTCTATCCTTTCGGGGTCCCAGTAATGAAATACCCGCCAGCCGATGACCGCATCTGCTGCCTTTAAAGAAATCGCTGTTGCCGTCTTTTCGCAACTCTCGGTATAGTTTATCAGATTCTTTTTAAATTGAGCCTTTTCTTCAGGGCTAAAATTCTTCTCTATTATCTCAACCGCATAGGCTCCGACACATACACCTTCAGGATTGGCAATTGCAACCTTAAGTCCTGGTCTCGTAAGGTCTTTCAATGACTTTATATTCTTGGGATTCCCCTTCTGAACATTAATGGCAGGGACAAGATATACCACATATCTTTCTGTCTCAGGGAATACCACACCCTTCTTCTTTGCCAGTTCCATATAATCCGAGGAACCCGGGAAATAGATATCGCCTTTCTTGCCTAAAATCATCTGAGACATGACATAGCCTGAACCTCCAAAGACCAAATCCACCTTTACGCCTGTTTTCTTCTCAAATTCCTTTGCCGCTTCCTCTGTTGGCGGTTTGCTGGCAGCCCCAGCAAAGACCATAAGCCTTTCTTCCGCCCAAACCATGCTTACCCCTGTCATGCATACAAAAACTAACAATAAAATTAATAGACTGACTCTCGACTCTTGACCCTTAACTCTTAACTCCATCTTACAGCCTCCTCTAATTTCGTTATATTTAATGAACTATAACGCTATCCAAAAAAAATTAAATTTTAAATTCCTTCACCTCATCTTTCAAGAACTCTCCAAACTTCTTATAAAGCCTCCAGAATGCCTCAATCGCCCTTTCCCCTGCCTCTGTAAGCTGAGCGCCGCCTCCCCCTTTACCGCCTGTAGCTGTTACAACAAGCGGCTTTTTTGCCTGTTTGTTCATTGACTCCACAAGTTCCCATGCAGCGCGGTATGACATTTCCATCGACTTAGCAGCCATTGTAATTGAGCCGTACTGTTTAATCCGTTCAAGAAGCACTACCCTTCCGTATCCAAGAAATGTTCCCTCCTTTCCTTCAACCCATATTCTCCCCCTCAATTCATAAGTTTCACGCTTATTGCCCGATACTTCACACGGACGATGGGCATGTTTTGGTTTGTGCTTTTCTGCAGGACATTTCTTTTTCATGTCGTAATATATCATTAGGAATAACGGTTGTCAAGGATTTTTTATTTTTCATAGTATCACTGCACACTTCGCAGTCTATGTCTCTGTAGATATTGAGCTTCCTGAACTCCATGTCAATAGTATTAAACACAAGCATCTTTGAAAGCATCGGTTTGCCAAAACCTGTGAGCAGCTTGATTGCCTCGATGGCCATCAGGCATCCGAGCATTCCGGAGACAGCGCCAAGAACCGGGAATCCAAGCTCCTGCCATTCGGGGTTATCATCCGGATAGAGACAGTTAAGGCATGGTGTTATGCCGGGAACTACATTGAAAATATAACCTTCCATACCATTCATAGCTGCCTCAACCATTGGAATGCCCTTTTTTACACAGGCGTTGTTTAATACCCGCCTTTCATTGAAATTAGGACGCGCAGAAATAGCTATCCCAACTCCATCGAGTAATTTATCAATATTATCCTCTGATGTCCTTTCATTATATATCTCAACCTCAACATCGGGATTTATATCTTCAATGGTCTTCATCGCCTGTATAACCCTGCTTTTGCCTATCCAGTCATGCCTCATCAATATCTGTCTGTTCATGTTTGAGAGCGTAAGATTTCCATAATGTGCAAAAATCATTTTCCCTATTCCCGCAACCGCAAGATAAATGGCAGCAGTCCCTCCAAGCCCGCCTATCCCCGCGATAAGCGCAGTGGAATCCTTCAGTCTCTGCTGATGCTCAATTGTAAAGCCTTCGAGCATCAGCTGCCTGCGGTAACGCTCAAGTTCTATATCAGTTAACCATCTCACAGGTCCCTCTCTGTCCCCTTCTAATATTCATCAGAGAGAATAAGCAACAGATATGCCAGTTATAACCACATGAAATACATAAGGAATTTCTAATCACCCGTTGTATCCCCTTTACATTTGTGTATGGTTTATAACATTTTTGTAGTTAAGCCGTTGCAACTTTACAGTATCTTGACAAAATGTTGTAATACATTGTAAACATATATATGGTTGTTTATGAAGAGACCGTTAAAAAATCAGTTACTAAAGGTACTTTGCCAAAAGATATTTTTAAAAGGTTTAATAATGTTTTTATTGCTTTAGATACAACCCATGATCTCAGCCTTTTTGATATTTAAAAATTAAAGGCATCTGAAAAGAGGACATACTATCGCGTCAGAAAAGGAAAATATAGAGCTATATTCTATATAGAAGACAATAACTATTATGTTATATCAATTGCCAAGAGAGAGGAGGTGTATGATAAATGGGGATAATATCCGTTAGATTAAATAAGGATGAAGAAAAGATTTTGAAAAAACTGGCAGATTATTTTCATGAGGATAAATCGTCATTAATTAAAAAATCGTTGCTCGAGTTGTATGAAAATATCATGGATCTGGAGGAGATTAAGAAATTTGAGACAAAGGAGCGCAAAGGCAAAGTATCTTTTTTTACAGCAGAAGACATACTAAATTCGTGATTTTGTGTCCTCGTCTTTGAATGGCTCTAACGAATATTGTAAGGGTTCTAAACCCGCCCTTGTTGATTCTGGCATGATATATCAATCTACAAAAGACAGGGCAGGTTTGGAACCTGCCCCTACTAAACCAATCTTCTGCTTATGACAGGTTCGAGTGTCGATATAATACGCCCTTTTACAAAGATGGTAACCCTTCCTGTACTTTCTGAGACTACAACAGAAACAGCTTTTGTCATACGTGTGATCCCTGCCGCAGCCCTGTGCCTTGATCCCAGCCCTCTGAGTTGCCTTGTAACAATACTTCTGGCATCAAGGTGTCTTCCAGCTGCCTCGACAACCCCCGCATCTGAAATAACAAAGGCACCATCCAGTTTAGCGAGTTCCTTTATGCTCTCCACCACCTCGGGACGGGTAATCAACCTTTCGCTTTTGGGGTATCCTTTAAAGGGATTAAACACAGCCTGATGAGAGAGTTTGAGGACATTTTCGGCATCACCTATCACGAATGTTGTGCCGACAGCTTTGCCTTCTCTTCCGAGTGCACCGATATCCAGTGCAATATCAATAACAGCCATGATGATATTAAATGCCTTATGTGTGACAAGAAGCTGTGGATCGAACGGAAAGTCTTCGCTCCATGAAAGGGCAAGATCATGTACTGTAACTGTATCGAGATGGCTCTTACCCCATGGTCCGAGGACGCAGATAATCTTGCTGTCTGTACGGATTACATTCTGCAGAACTCCGTGAAGAAAGGCATATTTAATGCGGGAGAATCTGCTCTGGTTTCCTGCCCAACTCCTTATTATCTCCACTTCAGCGGCCTTGAATTCAGATTCTGGGATATTAAGTGTCTTTGGGATTACAAGCACAACATCTTTTTTCGTTGCAAGCTCTGATTTTAAAAACCACAGGCAGTCCTTGGTTGTATTGAGAAAGATAAGGACTTTATGACTTTTAGTCTCGCTTGCCAGATTCAATGCGCTTTCTATAATAGCAATCCTCTGATTCTCCATAAACTAAGTATATCATATCATTACTGATCTCCAGAATGGTCACTCTCTATTCTTACTAATTGGTACCAATCGCTTTCTTCAGCCAAGGCGGCGGCGATTTTTTTAGGGTCTCCATAAGTTTTTGCAATGATTCCTCGATTGAAACGACCTCTTTCACTTTTACAGGCATAATCCCTTTTCTTGAAAGCCGGGCAGCAGAAGGACCTCCTATTTCGGTTGAATATATGATCTTGCAGTCCGCGAGCTTATCTACTTTGCCCTCTACCTTTTCGTCATGGACATGCCCCATTGCTTTTGTGTTTTCCACCGCCGAATCCCTGCCGTCGGCAAACTTCCTCATTTCAATAAACCTGTATCCGTCATTTGTAAGCTCGTATATGGCGAACATACCTGCCCTGCCGAAATGCTCGTCAACATTGATTCCATCAGTTGTTGCAAAGGCTATTTTCATAGCTAATCCTCCTTCCATCTAATTATGTTCAGATAACAGATTCCCAATATCGTTGATAAGTCCGAGCGTGCCCCTGTATCCAATAGTAACCTTGTGATTGTTTCCTAAAATCTTATAAACAGGAAACCCCATCTGATACAGCGGCACACCAAGCCTCTTTGCTGTATCTTCTGCATGGGAATTCGAAATAAGCAGGTCAAAATTACCATGAATAGAAAACAGGTCTCCCGAATTCGTATCGACAATTTCAATTTCAGCGCCCATCTCATCAAGCCAGCTCGACATCTGGAGTGACAGGTCACGCTCGAGCGCAAGACATATCCTTTTATTGCCGTAATAAAAATGCGCATCCCTCATACCGTCAATGAGAATCCTTCTCTGCCTCTCGTATTTAGCGGGCACCTCTTTTCCGCTCAACATGGAAAGTGCCTCCATGAGCATATCTGTATCCTTAAGCCCTGACATGCCTTCAAATACCCTGTACTCTATGCCGAACCTTTCTTTTAAAATCATTGCGGCAGACTCCATGCTTGAGCCTATAGCAATGGTAAACCCGGATGACCCCATATTCCTTATCTCATCTATTTTTGTGCCGCTGAGGGCAAGCGAGGAAAACCCCTGTCTGCTGCCGTCCAGCGCAGAAAGATCGGGAAGTATTATGGGCTTTAAACTGAAAGATTCGATTATGTCCCTCAGTTCAGTAAAATCCGCAGGGGTCAGATGGGAACCGACAAGAACATTAATCTGCCTCTCTGTGAACCGTGAACCGTGAACTGTAAACTGCAGTAGTGCTTCCACTGCCTTTGCATATCCTGTCTCAAGCCCTCCTTCATAATCAGGTGTAGAGACATGGACAACCTCGCATCTTGAATCTTGAATTTTGGATTTTAAATCTTTTATTACCCTCGCTACATCATCGCCTTTCACCTCTGAAAGTCCTGATGTGAGAATACCAATCACATCCGGTCTGTTCTTCTCTATGAAGCCGTTTACAGTATTGGCGATATTCTCTTCGCTTCCCATCACCACGTTCTCGGTGAATAGTTTTGTGCTTGCCAGAGCGATAGGCTCTCTGAAATGTTTTGTCAGAAGAGCCTTCGCAAGGAACGTGCAACCCTGAGCACCGTGAATAATCGGCAGGGCATTATGCACTCCCTGAAATGCCATCGCTGCGCCTATTGACTGAGAATGCTTCAACGGATTGATGGCATAACTCCCCCTTCCCCCTCTTACCTTAAGAGGGGGACCAGAAGGGGCGTTATCTGCATTCCGCATACCGCCATAAAACCTCATGCCATTACTTATCTGTTCGGCTAAATTCAACAATCCTTCATATCCAGCATAAGCCCTGTGCCTCTCCTGATTTACATCAACGAATGGATACCCTTCCTTGATTGCAAGATACTGGTTCCTTCCTCCTGCAATAAGCATGTCTGCCTTTTTCTCCTTCAAAAGCCTGAGTAGATTCTTCGGTGTTACATCTTCAACCAGCGGTGCATCCTCACCGAGGATCTCCCTCATCTTCTCCTCATCTTCGAAGGTGCTCTTTTTTGTTCCTATTGCGACAATCTCGATTCCCAGATCCATGAGCGCTGAAATAAAAGACCAACTCTTAACACCGCCGGTATAAAGAACAGCCTTCTTACCTTTAAGATGCTCGTACGCCTTTAGGTTTTCTTCAAGCTTTTTTTCTTCCCTCGCAATGATCGATGCAATTTTATCTGTTAAAAATTCCGTCGAGCCTTCAGTCTTCAGGTTTAAGCCTATCAATCTCAGCGCCTTTGACATCTCGGTCTTGCCAAAGAAAGAAACCTCTATATAGGGAATGCCGTATCTCCTTTCCATCTCCTTTGCAATATTTATCAAAGCACGGCTACACACAACCACATTCAGTTTTGCATAATGCGCGTATGTTATCTCCTCAAATGTAGAATCGCCTGTAATCCTCGACAGGATTCTTATTCCTGCCTCTTTCAACAGTGGCTCAACAAGCCATAAATCGCCTGCTATATTGTATTCACCGATGAGGTTGATAACCCCCCTTTCATCCCCCCTTACATTAAGGGGGGACAGAGGGGGGTTACCTGTTCCAATCACATAATCCAGAAGCGCTTCTCCTGCTATCCTGTTGCCGAGATTTTTAGGGCCGACGAATCCCGGCGCGTTCACCGGTATTACCCGGATGCCCAGAGACGCTTCAGCTTTTTTACATACAGCTTCAATGTCTTCTCCTATCAAGCCGCTAACACATGTGGCATAGACAAATATCGCCTTTGGCTTCACTGATTCATATGTGCGCAATATCGCATCATAGAGCTTGTCTTCAGAACCATAGATAATATCCATCTCGCTCATATCAGTAGTAAAACCCATCCTGTGAAGGCTGCCCTTTGATGACAATGTTCCTCTTCCCTCCCACGAATTGCCGCAGCACGCAATAGGGCCGTGGACGATATGTGCAGCGTCTGCTATGGGCTGGAGCACTATCATCGCTCCGTCAAAGGCGCATGACTCTCCACCTCTTGAACGGCAGATCTTCTCTTTTTTCTCCCTTTCACAGCCACTATCAAGCAATCCATCTAATTTCGTTAACACCTTTGTACCTCTTAAAGCTTTCCGCAGGCATCTGCCCTGCACTGCCTGCAATGCGTCATCTGTGGAATAATCTCCTTGAGCCTTTCCCTTGCCTGATGCAGTTCCACCTCTGTTGGAGGCCTGAGTGCCGCAAAATCAGACTGAGGTATAAGGGGCATAAGATTCATCAGGTATATTCCAAGCCCTTTAAGATATTCAGCAATATCACTTAGATGATCGCCGTTTACCTCAGGCATATATATTGTGTTGGCCTTCACAACAATACCTGCCTTTACAGCCATCTCTATGCCTGCAAGTTGATTATCAAGGAGTATCCTTGCGGCCTCGGCTCCAATATATGTCTTGCCCTTATAGTTGATATACGAATATATCTTTGCCCCTATTTCAGGATCGATGGCATTGAGCGTGACCGTAAGTGTTCCCACACCAAGGTCAATAATATCCTGCATCCTCTCCGTCAGCAGTAGTCCGTTTGTAGATAGACAGAGGATGAGTTCAGGGAACTCATCCCGTATCATCTCCATAACATTAAATGTCTGCTGATTAGCAAGGGGTTCACCAGGGCCCGCAACAGCCGCAACCTTCAGACCCTCTATCCTTTCCAGATACCATCTTAGCCTCTCTATTGCCTCTTCGGGCCTCAAAACCATGCTTGACCTGCCAGGCCTCGATTCATTGGCGCAATCAAATCGCCTCAGGCAATACCTGCATTTGATGTTGCACCTCGGCGCCACAGGCAGGTGTATCCTGCCGTATTTATGGGCAGCCTCCTTTGAAAGGCACGGATGCCTCTCTATTATGCTGCATCTTTCAGATAGCATTTTCTCCTCACATAATAAGCTCGAAGTCCTCATCCTTCACATCCCTGTCCCATCTCTCCAGAAGGGCATCGTCTATCATCTTTATTATCCTCATGGTGCCTGCATATCCTGTCTCAGGGAAGTAATGGTTGAAGCCCCTGTCTGTGATAGGGAACCCTATCCTCACAAGGGGAATATCCTCTGCCCTGGCAATATACTTACAGTGTGTATTGCCGATGATCAGGTCAACAGGCTCGTTCTTTATGAGCTGATGGAAATAGAAGAGGTCCCCGGGCACCTTTATGTTCACATCCTCTCCTGCTATCCTCTTCACCTCATCTGCAAACCCCTCTGCAGGTGTGCCTGTTACAACATGAACAGGGATCATATTCAGTTCTGTAACAATCGAGAGCATACCGAGAACAGTATCAGGATCGCCTGCTATGGCTACCTTTTTGTCATAAAAGTGCCTGTCGAGGTCACAGAGCATATCAACAAGCCTTCCTCTTTCATCTTCTATAGCCTCGGGGATATCATTTCCCGAAAGCTCCTTGAGCTTCATCATAAAAAGGTCTGTGTTCTTTATCCCCATAGGTAGAGGCAGCGCAACAGCCGGGACTTTAAAATCCCTTTCGAGCAAAAGAGCTGCCTGCGTAGAGGCATATCTGCCCAATGCAACTGTGCATGAGGAATTCGCTGTATCCATGAGTTCCTCCACCTTTACTCCTCCCTTTGGATAGAGCTCATACTTTCCTGTCATAGGTGTATCGAGGACATCCGTTACATCAGGGAACACAATAGAGGCAATGCCTATTGCCCTGAGTAGCCTCTTTATCTCCCTCACATCGCCAGGGCTCACAAAGCCGGGGATGACATTGATCTTTCCATTCGGCTCTGTTTTCTTTGTGAGCTGTGTTGCCATAGATGCAGTCATATTGCTGAACCCTGTTATATGAGAGCCTACATAGCTCGGCGTGGAGGCATGGATTACCTTTACATTATCAGGGATATCCCCTTCCTCTCTCATCGCCTTTACTGTGCCTGCTACATCATCGCCGATGGTCTCTGAAACGCAGGTGGTATAGACAGCTATCACCTCAGGTTTATATATATGGATAATGTTCTTTATGGCCTGCCTCAGGTTTCCGATTCCTCCGAATACCGCTGATGCCTCGCTGAAGGAACTGGTTGCGGATATTGCAGGGTCTTTCAGGTGCCGTGAGAGTGTCATCCTCAGGTATGAGACACAACCCTGAGAGCCGTGCCCAAGTGGCATACAGCCATGTATTCCGAGGGCTGCCCATGTTGCCCCGATTGGCTGGCATACCTTTGCGGGGTTTATTGTAAGCGTTTCTCTTTCTACTATCTCTAAAGGTGTATGATCAAGCATCCTTGCACCTCCATGGTGGCGTAATAAGTTTCCATGCCGGGTTATTAACCATGGCATCTATGTCCTTTGCAAAATTTATCGCTCCCCTGAATCCTACATAAGGGCCACCATAATCATAAGAGTGGAGCTGTTTTGACGGCACACCAAGCTTATGAACAACATACTTATCCTTGATACCCGAGCAGAATATGTCGGGCTTCAGTTCCTTAACAAGCATCTCTATCTCGTAGTGGTTTGTGTCATCAATAACAAAGGAGCCGTTTTCCATGTGGGGCATCATACCCTCGTAGTCCATAAGCTCAGGAAGTTCCTTTTTCTTTCTTCTTATAAACTCTTCATCCCATTGAGACTTCCCTTCCCTTTCAAAGGTAAAGTCTTCCAGCACCTTGCTCCTTGCAGAGTGCTTTATCTCGGGAATAACCTTTCTGCCCTCATAATCATCCCTGTGTGCAAATTCATAACCAGCCATTATGCTCTTCATTCCTATATCATCAAACAGACTCTGGAAGTGGTGTGCCCTTGAGCCTCCGACAAAGAGCATGGCGGTCTTGCCCTCAAGCCTCTTTCTGTATTTCTCAAGAACAGGCTCGACCTGCGACATCTCCTCCTCGATAACCTTTTCTGTCCTTTCATAAAGGCCAGGGTCATCAAAGAATTTAGCCGTATCCCTTAATGCCTTTATAAAGGCCTTTACTCCAAAGAAATTGACCTTAAGCCATGGAACGCCCCACTTTTCCTCCATCATCCTGTTCGTGTAATTGATGGATCTATGGCAGTGAAGCAGGCTGAGCTTTGCCCTGTGGGCTGCTGCTACATTGTCATAGGATGCATCGCCTGTAAAGAATGTGATTATCCTGTATCCAACCTTTTCGAAGATCCGCCTTATCTCCCAGGCATCTCCACCTATGTTATACTCGCCAAAGATATTGATATCAAATGGCCCTGGCTCTTTCAACTCCTCTGTCCCTATCACATACTTCATAAGGGTATTGCTGGCGAGGTGGTGGCCTGCAGACTGGCTCACACCCTTGTATCCCTCGCAGTGCGTGGGAACGACCTTTACACCAAGTTCTTCTTCTGCCAGTTTTGCCACCTTATAAAGGTCATCTCCGATGAGACCTACAGGGCATGTAGCATAGATGCCTATTGCCTTTGGCTTGAAGATCCTATAGGCCTCTCTTATTGCCTGAAGGAGCTTCTGCTCACCGCCAAAGACTATATCCTTTTCCATCATATCTGTTGAGCAGGCATAGCCCACAAAGTTCTGGCCGCCTGGTTCTGTCCTTGCCTTATTTCTCCTCGTTCCCCATGTATAATAGGAACAGCCGATCGGCCCGTGAACGATATGCACCATATCCTTTATAGGGCCAAAGACCACGCCCTTTGTCCCGGCATAACAGCAGCCCCTCATAGATATGATTCCAGGAATTGTAATGGCATTTGCCTCTATCTTCTGCTCCTTTGACTTGTCAAGGACGATGATATGCTTCTCCCTTTCCCTTGCCACCTTTCTCGGATAGCCTTCCAGTATCTTTTTGCGGACTTCTTCTCTTTCCTCGATTATGTTTTTCATTTTATTCCTCCATGTTAAAGGATGGCCTTTTCTCCCTTATCGCCTGTCCTTATCCGGACGGCACCCGTGACATCGTTCACAAATATCTTTCCGTCACCAGGGTTGCCTGTCTTGTTTGTTCTTATAATGGCATCTACAACCTTCTCCACTTCAGAATCCCTTACAGTCAGCATTATCATCCTCTTTGGGATAAATCTTTTTATGTCTGGTTCCTTGTCAACAGGAAGGGGATGCGTAAACTCATGGAGATAGCCCCTCTGCCTTCCCCTGCCCATTACCTTCATAACAGTAAAGGCAGGAAAACCCATATCCTCAAGAACCCTTTTTGTCTCCTGAAACTTATTCATCCTGATAATGGCGATTATGTCTTTCATCATAGGGACTCCTTTCCTGTGCTGATGGTATAGGATTTCTGGACAGGACTTATGAATATCTTACCGTCCCCGAAATTTCCGGTCTTTGCTGCGTCGATAATAGTGTCTACCGCTGCTTCGGCACTGTCATCATCAACCACAACCAAAAACATCACCTTTGGTAGTTCATCATAATGGACCCCACCAACTGTTAATCCTTTCTGTTTGCCCCTTCCAAAGACATCGAATTTCGTCATAGAGACAAATCCTGCCTCATCCAAGGCCCTAACAACACTGTCTGCCTTCTCAGGTCTTACTATTGCCCTTATCATCTGCATAGTTATCCTCCTAATCAAGTATTCCGAAGTCCATCATGAGCTTTTCGAGTTCATCCTGCGTCATTGGCTTCGGTATCACAAACATGTCATTTTTATCGATATTATTTGCCAGTTCCCTGTAATGGTCTGCCTGTGCTGAATCAGGTGCATAATCTATAACCGTCTTTTTGTGAATCTCGGCCTTCTGAACAATGTTGTCCCTCGGCAGGAACTTTATAAGCTGTGTGCCGAGCTTTTTCGTAAAGGCACTGAGCAGTTCCTCCTCATGATCCACCTTCCTCGAGTTGCAGATAATGCCTCCAAGCCTTACACCGCCTGACTCTGCATACTTCTTCACACCCTTGCAGATATTGTTTGCGGCATAAAGGGCCATCATCTCACCTGATGCAACTATGTATATCTCCTTTGCCTTTCCTTCCCTGATCGGCATTGCAAAGCCTCCGCAGACAACATCACCGAGGACATCGTAAAAGACATAATCAAGAGAATCGTCATAAGCACCGAGGCTCTCAAGAAGGCCGATAGAGGTGATGATGCCCCTGCCTGCGCACCCTACGCCAGGCTCAGGCCCACCCGATTCAACGCAATGCACATTGAAAATCCCTTCCTTCATGACCTCATCGAGTTCAACCTCCTCTCCTTCGTCTCTCAATGTATCGAGGACATTCTTCTGGGGCTTGCCGCCCAGAAGAAGCCTTGTGGAGTCAGCCTTTGGGTCGCAGCCTACAACCATCACCTTTTTCCCCATCTCGCCAAGGGCTGCAACTGTATTCTGAGTTGTCGTTGACTTGCCGATGCCGCCCTTGCCATAAATAGCTATCTGTCTCATAAAAATCCTCCTGTCTAATTTTTGATGTCGGGATGATATAAGCAACAGCCATGCCAGAAGCGGCAATCCTTGATATTTAAAGACTTTTTTTATCCGGTCTTAACCAATTATCCTTTATTGCATACATTTATGTTTCATTTATTACAAAATTGTTTCACCTAAAATACCTCTAATTCGTCATCCTGTATAAACGGAAATTTAGTTCTTTAGTCCTCTGGATTCATACTTGCGGCGTTTATGTAGCTACAGCATTGGTACGGCTATAGCTTGTTGAAGGAAGTCTAAAAGATCAAACCAGACAATACTGATACTCAATAAATAGACCTTATCCTTCCTGTCCTTTTATCGAGTATAACAATATCAACAATGGAATCGTTTTTATCTCTTATCTCTGCTATAAAGAATCGCTTTTTTTCCTGAATGTTTACTACCTTCATGTCTCCATACCTGGAAAAGTATTCCGTAAGGATTATCTCGGCCTCCCTAAGGGTTAAGACCTGTTTTCTTGCTCCATACCATCCTCGTCGAGAACCTGGACAATAATCTCCATAGGGCGCAATTTCTTGCCACCTCGGGCAATCAGGGCAGTTCTGTTCTGCTGAAGCGAGAGAAACCACATTTAAATTAACAGAAAGTGATAAAAAGGTAATTAACCCGAAAGATTTGTTAAAAATAGTGTGGAGGCTATTTTTGAGTGATGTTTGTACTAATTTGTTTAATAATATCTTCATCTTAAAAGTTTACCTTAAACAATTGATTAATTTTCTCAATGGTTTTATCTTATAGATAAACATTGCATAAAACAACCAATTTCTATGAGGCAGGCATGATGAAAAACCTTTTATTTGCGATACCGATAGCAGCATTTCGTATCATAAGGCGGTTTAGATTGAACGGCACCACAGGTACAATTCTGCTTGTGGCATCACATTTAATGTCCAATCGCATTATAAAAGGTTTTGAATTGTGCCTGCCTCATATTTTTTGCAACATTAGGGTTATATTATTACACAGTTACATAAAATTGGGAGGCAGGTATGGGTTGCCTGCCTCCATATGGCTGCATCTGTGAAATCTATCGGGACATGGGGCATGGACAGTTATGTCCCATCATCCCCTTTCCCATCATGCCATTCCTCATGCCGTAAGCCCTACCATCGGCAGATAGACCATACTTTTCTGCTGCAGCCTGTATCTTTGTCTGTAGTTCGACAATCTCTTTTCTTAAGGTGCCGATGCGTTCATAATCTCGCTGTGGTTTGCTGTACTCATTCTGTAATTCCGCTCTCTTTGTTATAAGCTCATCGCGCAGGGCCATTGTCTCTTTCTGGAATCCTTTCATGTTCTCAATATTCACTGTCCCTCCGAAGTTCATGCCATATCCCATGCTATGACCCCATGGCCCGTGGGCATAGACCGCGCCTCCGATAACCACAAAGGCTGTAGCAACTACCAAAGCTATTATCAATGATTTTTTCATCTTTTCACCTCCTTTCTCTTCTATTTATATTTTCAGCATACCAGAGGTTTGCGAAGAAACAGAGAAGGAATTATGAAGAATTGTGAAGTAGGAGAAAAAATTGAAAAAAAGAACACGTTTAAATTAAACTACAAATATGCAAGAATTGATAAAGGGTCTAATTCAAAAGAATAGTTCAAAGATAATAATGGTGGTTCTTGACGGTGTCGGTGGCCTACCTGTTAAGGGAAAAACAGAACTTGAGGCTGCTAATACGCCTAATCTTGATTCTCTTGCTAAGGAATCGGCTTGCGGTCTTCATATCCCTGTTTCTTACGGCATTACTCCCGGTAGTGGACCCGGTCATCTTGGAATCTTTGGTTACAACCCAATTAAATATCAGATAGGAAGAGGAGTGCTTGAGGCCCTTGGTCTCGGTCTTGAGGTAAGAAGAACAGATGTGGCGGTAAGATGTAATTACGCAACGATCAAGGATGGAATAATTGTTGACAGGAGAGCAGGAAGGATACCTACCGAAGAAAGCAGGCGATTAACAGAAAGATTACAGAAAGAAATCAGCAGAATAGATGATGCCGAAATAATCTTTGCTCCAGGGATGGAACACAGGTTTGCCCTTCTTATCAGGTTTTCTGAACCAATCGGCCCGGAGGCAGCAATGATACCCGATACAGATCCACAAAAAGAGGGAAAAAAGCCACTGGATCCTGAACCATTAACTGTTGAGGCTCAGAGGGTATCGAGGGTTATTAGTAGATTGATCAATATTTCACAGGAAATATTAAAGGATCAGGAAAAGGCAAATTTTATCCTGACGAGAGGCTTTTCTATTATCCCTCATATGCCGTCCTTTGAAGAAGCCTTTGGTCTCAGGGCCCTTGCTATAGCGACTTACCCAATGTACAGGGGGCTTGCAAGGCTTGTTGGAATGGACACCCCTTATATTGAAGGAACTGTAGAGGATGAGATTAATTTTTTAAGAGAGAAATACAGGGAAGTTGATAAAGGTTATGATTTCTTTTTTCTCCATGTAAAAAAGGTTGATTCCTATGGAGAGGATGGTAATTTTAACGAGAAGGTTAGGAGGATTGAAGAATTTGATACGCTTTTGCCACGGATAATTGAGTTAAAGCCAGATGTATTAATTATAACAGGCGATCACTCCACGCCTTCACTCATGAAAAGCCATAGTTGGCATCCAGTTCCTGTTTTAATCAGGTCAGATTATGTCCTCGGTGGAGTATCTTACCGTTTTTCTGAAAGGGAATGTATTAAGGGAGAGTTAGGTATATTCCCTGCCTATAACCTTATCCCTCTTGCCCTTGCAAATTCCTTGAGACTGAAGAAATTTGGTGCTTAGAAGGTTGACAAGCCTTCGGTATTTCATATACATTTAACATATATGGCTGCAAAACTTGGTCAGATACTGATTAACTCGAATATAATATCTGAGGAACAGTTAAAACAGGCACTCAATCTCCAAAAAAAAGAAGGTGGAAGACTCGGAACTAATCTTGTAAAACTCGGATATATTACCGAGGAGAAACTTGTTACCTTTTTGAGCAAACAATATGGTGTTCCAGCCATAAACCTGTCTGATCATAAGATAGACGCCTCTGTAATAAAGCTTATACCATATGAAATGGCAAGAAAATACCTTATTATTCCCATTGCGAGGGTTGGGGCTACATTAACTATTGCCATGGCAGACCCATCGAATGTATTTGCTATTGATGATGTGAAGTTCATGACAGGCTATAATGTTGAGGTTGTGGTCTCGTCAGAGACTTCAATAATGAATGCTATTAATACACATTATTCGAGGGGTGGAGATGTTGCTGTCCAATCGAAGACTACCTCCCAGATAATTCAGGCCAAGGATTATACGCTCTCTGATGAAGATGCTGAGAATTCATCAACGATCACAATCGAAGAGGCGCCGACGGTTGATGTTGAGGAATTTGACAAGATAGTCGGTAGTGCCCTCGACACGATTGATATAGTTGAGGAGAGAGAGGATTCAGAGGTCATAAAGGAGGTAGAGGCACCTATTGTAAAGCTCGTTAATGGGATCTTCATAAATGCTATTAAGGCAGGTGCGAGCGATATTCATATTGAACCCTATGAGAATTCTCTCAGGGTCAGATACAGGGTTGATGGAGTTATGCATACAACCATGAGTTTGCCAACGAAGATAAAGAATGCGCTAACATCGAGGATAAAGATAATGGCCAAGCTGGACATAGCAGAAAGAAGGCTACCCCAGGATGGAAGGATTAAACTCAAACTGGGCAGGAACAGGGAGATAGACTTTCGTGTATCTACCCTTCCCACACTCTTTGGAGAAAAGACGGTTTTGAGGATACTCGATAAGTCAAATCTTCAGATAGACCTCACAAAGCTTGGTTTTGAGAAAAAGCAACTCGATGACTTCATGGATGCCATCGAGAAGCCTTATGGAATGGTCCTTGTCACGGGTCCTACAGGAAGTGGTAAGACAACAACCCTTTACTCAGCCCTCAACCATCTGAATAAACCAGGAACCAATATAATGACCGCTGAGGATCCTGTAGAGTATAACTTTATGGGGATTAATCAGGTTCAGGTAAAGGAAGAGATCGGTCTGACCTTTGCTTCTGCACTCAGGTCATTCCTCAGGCAGGACCCTGATATTATAATGGTCGGCGAGATAAGAGATTTTGAGACGGCAGAGATAGCGGTTAAGGCTGCTCTAACAGGGCATCTCGTTCTTAGTA
Source organism: Thermodesulfovibrionales bacterium (assembly GCA_046290845.1). Lineage (GTDB taxonomy): Bacteria > Nitrospirota > Thermodesulfovibrionia > Thermodesulfovibrionales > UBA9159 > JBBIPQ01. The sequence continues at coordinate 16,039 of JBKBUA010000009.1, read as the reverse complement.
CACTACATACAAATGATGCACCAAGTACTGTTAGCAGGTTACTTAACATGGGAATAGAGCCATTTCTCGTCTCATCATCCGTAATTCTAATCCTTGCTCAAAGACTGGCCAGGAAGATATGTCTTCAGTGTAAGGAGGAGGAGAAGGTATCACCTCAGACACTAATAAAGATCGGGTTCTCTGAGGAAGAGGCAAACACAATCAAGTGTTACAGAGGCAAGGGTTGCTCAGCCTGCAATAATACAGGTTATAAAGGAAGGATTGCCCTTTATGAGGTTATGCCTATAAGTGATGAGATAAGGGAGTTGATTCTTGAGGGTGCCTCTGCTAATGAGATTAAGAAGACCGCTATAAGGCTTGGAATGAAAACCCTGAGAATGAGCGGACTCACAAAGGTAAAGGAAGGTATCACCTCGATTGAGGAGGTATTAAGGGTTACTTTTGGAGATTAAAAGGGTATTGTTCATATCAATTGTTTATATCAAAGGAGAATAAATGGCTACACTTTATGACCTTTTAAAGCAGATGATTGAAAGAGGTGCTTCTGACCTTCATGTGACAACGGGAAGCCCGCCACGGCTGAGGATAGATGGCAAATTAATACCAATCGATCATCCTCCATTAACACCCACAGATACAAAGAACCTCTGTTACAGTATATTGACGGATGCGCAGAAGCACAGGTTTGAGGAGAATAGTGAACTGGACCTCTCCTTCGGGATTAAGGGGTTGAGCAGATTCAGGGCTAATATCTTTATGCAGAGGGGTGCTGTGGCTGGTGCCTTCAGGACCATCCCTTTTGGTATTAAGACCTTTAATGAACTTGGGCTACCTGAGATAATAAATGAACTCGTTAAAAAACCGAGGGGGTTGATCGTTGTTACAGGTCCTACAGGAAGCGGGAAATCTACCACACTTGCGGCGATGGTGGACCGGATCAATGAGGAAAGATATGATCATATCATAACTATAGAGGATCCTATTGAATACCTCCATGGGCATAAAAAATCATTAATAAACCAGAGGGAGGTGAATGCTGACACGACCTCTTTTAAGGCAGCCCTGAAGTATGTCCTCAGACAGGACCCTGATGTGGTATTGATAGGTGAGATGAGGGACCTTGAGACTATCGAAGCTGCCCTTACTGTCTCAGAAACAGGTCATCTTACTCTGGCTACTCTTCACACAAATTCTGCAGTCCAGACAATAAACAGGATAATAGATGTATTTCCATCGCATCAGCAGGAACAGATAAGGGTGCAACTTTCCTTTGTCCTCGAGGGTATCATCTCTCAGCAACTGATTCCAAAGAAGACCGGGCAGGGAAGGGTACTTGCAGTAGAAATACTTATTCCGAATCCTGCTGTTCGAAACCTTATAAGAGAGGACAAGATTCATCAGATATACTCAATAATGCAGACAGGTCAGGCAAGATCGGGTATGCAGACGATGAATCAATCTCTTTTAGAGTTATATACAAAGGGGCTTATTTCTTATGAGGATGCCATTGGGAGATCAATGGTACCTGAAGAACTCATAACAATGATTCAGAGGGCATCTAATACATCTATTAGAGGGAGGGGATAAAATGCCGATGACCTTTCAATGGTCGGGTAAGAATCCGAGAGGAACTATTGAATCAGGAGAGGTAGTGGCCGCTTCAAAGGAAGAAGTAATAGCAATTTTAAGAAGGCGAAACATAACCCCAACGGTCATTACCGAGAAAAAGGTAAAAAAGGTATTTGGTTTTGGCGGAAAGGTTAAGGACAAGGATATAGTTGTTTTTACGAGGCAGTTTGCAACAATGATAGACGCTGGTTTGCCCCTCGTTCAGGCCCTCGAGATACTCTCAACACAGGTAGAGAATAAAAATCTTGCAAAAACGCTTTCTACTGTAAAATCAGATGTTGAGGCAGGCTCTACCTATGCGGATGCATTGAGGAAACATCCGAGAGTATTTTCAGAACTTTATGTGAACATGGTTGCGGCAGGTGAGGCAGGAGGTATCCTCGATACCATATTGAACAGGCTCGCAGCATATATAGAAAAGGCAATGAAATTGAAGAAGAAGGTCAAGGGAGCAATGATTTATCCTGCTGTTGTGACAGGCGTGGCAGTTACTGTTCTCGCTATAATAATGATCTTTGTTGTCCCGACTTTTTCGAAGATGTTTGCCTCTCTCGGTGGGACTCTTCCTCTTCCTACAAGGATTATAATATCTATTAGCAATTTTATTGGTGGTATTGGCGGATTACTTATCTTCGGGCTTATCGTTGGTATGAGTGTAGCCATAACTCAAATCAGACGGACCGAAAATGGTAAAAGGGCAACGGATGCTATCCTTTTAAAACTCCCGATCTTTGGCATGATTCTTAACAAGGTTGCGGTTGCTAAATTCACCAGGACGCTCGGAACCCTTATAAGCAGTGGTGTTCCGATCCTCGATGGCCTTGATATAACAGCAAAAACAGCAGGAAACAAGGTCATCGAATACTCTGTTATGGATGTGAGGAAGGCTGTGGCTGAGGGTAAGACGCTGGCAGAGCCGCTTTCAAAGGCAAAGGTCTTCCCTCCAATGGTTACCCATATGATAGCTGTTGGTGAATCTACTGGTGCTTTAGACGCCATGCTCGGCAAGATAGCAGACTTTTACGATGACGAGGTTGACGCAGCAGTCTCTAACTTAACAGCTATGTTAGAACCGTTATTAATGGTCTTTCTCGGGAGCACCGTTGGTTTTATAGTAGTTTCTCTCTATTTACCCATATTCAAGATGGGTGCCCTCATCAAATAATCTCATGGAGGATAAAAACAACCCCAGAAATCCGAGATTTTTGGGTGATAAAAATGTCTTTTTTAAAAGACTGAGGGTACTAATCTTCTTCAGAGTCTTTTTTGTTACACTTCTTCTCGGCTCCTTTTCCTTATTTAGCATAGGCCATTATAAGATAACCTTTCCACAAGGTGTCATCTATTTAATAATCTTTATTTACATCCTATCGATAGTTTATTTTTTTCTTCTTAAAAGGGTCAGTAATCTATATCTTTTTGCCTATACACAACTGATTATAGATGCAATAGGCGAGATAGTCCTCATATACCTTACAGGTGGTATAGAAAGCTGGTTTACAAGCATCATGCTCCTTACTGTAATGGCTTCACCGATTGTCCTAAATAAAAGGGCAGGATATACCATTGCTACCATACTTAGCATTCTTTATGGATCCATGCTTGACCTTCAATACTATGGTGTTATTAATCTATCCTATGAGGTGTCCCTCAGGGAAAAAGACTTCCTGTACAATATCTTTACTCATATAACGGCGCTTTATCTGACCGCCTATCTTGCGGGCTATCTCGTCTCGAGGCTCGAGAAGACTACAAAAAAGCTCGAGGAAAAGGATGTAGACTTACAGGACCTTACCATCTTTAATAGGGAACTGATAGAAAGTCTTCCAAGTGGTCTCATTACAACAGACAGAGAAGGAATTATAATGATCTTCAATAAGGCTGCTGAGGCCATTACAGGCCTCAGCAGATCAAAGGTCATAGGGAAAGATATTAAGGAATTATTTCCCTTTCTGACACCACCCTTTAAGGTTCAGAGAGAAGAGACGACTTTAAATTTCAATGGTGACAAGAAGATTGTGGGCTTAACCATATCAGAGACTGCCAACAGCGATGGTGAGAAGACAGGCTATATATGCATCTTTCGGGACATTACAAATCTAAAAAAACTGGAGGCTGAGCTAAATTATAAGAGAACCCTTGCTACAATTGGCGAGTTATCGGCAAACATGGCTCACGAGATAAGGAATCCCCTTGCGTCATTAAAGGGAGCCATAGAAATGCTAAGAGAAGGAAAGATTTCAAAGGAACAGAGCGAAAAACTTATGAATATTGCACTGAATGAGATGGATAGGCTTAATAAGATAATAACCGATTTCCTGATGTATTCAAGGCCATCACCTCCTGAGTTCACTTCCTTTGATCTTCATGAATTGCTCGGAGAGACCCTCGATATGGCGATGATAAGTTCTTCCAATCAGGCCGACATCTCGTTAAGGAAGGGTTTCAGTGGAGACCTTTTTATTACAGGCGATCCCAATAAACTTCGTCAGGTATTTATTAATCTGACGACTAATGCTATTGAGTCGATGGGCAAGGGAGGAGAGCTTAAGGTTAGTACAATGGTGCATGATGGCTATGTGGATATTAGATTTGAGGATTCTGGCGTGGGCATTAAACCCGAAAACCTCGAAAAGATCTTTTATCCCTTTTATACAACAAAGGACTGGGGAACTGGTCTCGGACTTTCGATTGTGTACAGAATAATCCAGGAACATAAAGGCAGTATCAGGGTTGACAGCGTCCCAGGGAAGGGAACCATCTTTGAACTGGAATTACCCCTTAATCAGAACTTTTGTTAAAAGTTCTGGATTAAAAGTTTAAAGTTAAATTCAACTGGAGGTTTATAAGTGACCGAAGGGAGGAGCAAGATACTGGTTATAGAAGACGAAAAGAATATGCGCGAGATCCTGAGTATGCTCTTAGAGGCTGAGGGTTATATGGTTACAACAGCACCTGACGGAACGACAGGAATTGAACAACTTAGAAAGGATATATACGACCTCATTATAACAGATATAAAGATGCCGGGGCATGATGGGTTCGATGTATTGAGAGAGGCTAAAGAGATTTCGCCAGAGACGCTCGTTATAATGATAACAGCCTTTGGGACTACGGAGTCGGCGGTGGAGGCGATGAAATTAGGTGCCTATGATTATATACATAAGCCTTTTAAGATAGATGAGATAAGGCTTGTTGTTAAGAACGCCATCGAGAAAAAAAGACTGAGAGGTGAGGTCTCTGTTCTCAGGGAAAAGATAAAGACAACCTATGAGCTGGGGAATATCTTTTACAGAAGTGCCAGGATGCAAGAACTGCTCAGGACATTACCAAAGATAGCTGAGACTAACTCGAATGTGCTGATTACCGGAGAGAGCGGGACAGGCAAGGAGTTCTTCGCAACAGCCCTTCACAATCTCAGCTCGAGAAAGGAAAATAACTTTGTAGCAATAAATTGCGCTTCCCTTCCCGAGGGCATTCTCGAAAGCGAGCTCTTTGGGCACATGAAGGGAGCCTTTACAGGTGCTGTCTCTAATAAGCAGGGATTGTTTGAGATCGCTGATAAGGGGACCTTGTTTCTCGACGAGATAGGGGACATGCCACTGAGCCTTCAGGCGAAACTCTTAAGGGTTCTTGAAAATGGTACCTTCAGAAGAGTGGGTGGAACCAGTGATATCAAGGTTGATGTGAGGATTATAGCAGCTACAAATAAAGATCTGAAAGAAGAAATAGAGACAGGAAGGTTCAGGGAGGATCTTTTTTACAGATTGAATGTAATCCCGATACATTTACCGGCCTTAAGGGAAAGGAAAGAGGATATACCGCTTCTTGTTGATTATTTTCTCAAAAAATTTTCAAAGTCACCAAAAAAGGTTTCCCCAGGGGCCATGAAGATACTCATAAACTGTCCCTGGAGAGGGAATATAAGAGAGCTTGAAAATGTGATGGAAAGAATAATCCTGATGACCGATCATGAAGAGATAACCGTTTCGGACATCCCTGCTGATTTAATGTCAGCACCGTCTGAATCTTCAGGTCTTCCATCACTTACAGAAGACGGGATAGAACTTGATTCTATCATTGCTGAGATAGAAAAGAGGTATTTGATGGAGGCCCTGAGACTATCTGGTGGCAGTAAGACAGAGGCTGCTAAATTGTTAAATATAACCTTCAGATCTTTCAGACATAGATTGCATAAGTATGGGATAAGGTGAGCAGTAGAGCAGTAGTCTTTATCCACGATACAGGATACACGATATAGGATAATTATCTTGAATCTTGTATCTTGAATCCTGCATCATGAATGGTCAGCTGGTCTACTGCTCTATCCTTTCAGGATGGGTATATACATTGAATCTCTTACCCCTTATAAACCCGACTATAGTAACTCCCCTTTTTTCTGCGATCTCAACAGCAAGGTTTGTGGGTGCTGTCCTTGTGGCAATCATCGGTATTCCCCATCTTGCACATTTTGATGAAATCTCCGAGGAAATCCTTCCACTGGCAAGCATTATCTTCCCAGAAAAGGGTATATTCTCGAGGATTGCATACCCAATGACCTTATCAACAGCATTATGCCTCCCAATGTCCTCGGCAAAGCAGAGGATATTCTCGCCATCTGAAAGGGCAGCGCTATGGATACATCCCGTAAGTTTATAAAGGTCAGACCTTGCCTGGAAAAGGTTAAAAATCTCCCTTAACCTGTCACTACCTATTGAGAACTTATCATCTATCGGTTCATTTTCAGTCCTTTTTTCAAATGTAACGCCTCCCACGCAGCCTGATGTTATGACCTTACCATCCATTGATACATCTCCCTCAGCAGGTATGTCAACAAGGACTTCATCACCATATTCAATGCTCATCCTTTCGGCACACCAGTTACCCTTTATTATTCCTTCGGTCATCATAAAGCCAACGACGAATTCCCTTACCATATTCGGTGTGCAGTAAAGGCTTAATATCTCTTTCCCATTTACAGAGATCCTGATCTTTTTCTCGAGTGCCACAAGGTCATCAACAAATTCTGAGGAGCCATCAATGTGACGGCATATCTTTCTGGTTGTAACTGTGTTCATATTTAATTTTAAACACTCTATTCCTAAAGTAGCAAGTACCTTATAGGCTAAGGATTAGAAAACAAAGGATGTTGCTTTTGTCTTCTTTTTTGTGTTATTTTATTTAAATTTTAACATCTAAAAACAAGGCAATCAATATTATTATTTAACTAAGGAGGAAAGATGCCAGGAAAGGCTACACCAAAGAAAAACCTGTCAGCACTTAAAAGGGTTCGGCAAGCAGAAAAAAGGGAATTAAGGAATAGGTCTGTAAAGACTGCTATTAAGACAGCCACGAAAAAAGTCATTGCAGCGGTTGAATCTAAGGACAGGGAAAAGGTACAGAAAGAACTATTAGAGGCTACAAAGTTGATAAGCAGGGCTGCTGCAAAAGGCATAATCCATAAGAATGCTGCATCGAGAAAGATCTCAAGGCTTGCAATAATAGCGAATAAGGTGCTCAGGGCTGAAGCAGCCTGATTAAGAGATATTCGAGGGGATACTTTCCACCCGAGGCCTTCAGGGCTGAGTCTGCCTCATGAAGCAAATTGAATATCCCTTCAAGGTCTTTATATCTGCCTTCTTCTTTAATGCGGCTGAAGTGCCAGTTGAGGGCACCGAGGATGCTGAAAGGTTCAACTGAGTCAAGGAGTCTATTCAGTATCCTGAAGACCCTTTCCCTATCATTTTTCTTTATTGCTTCAATCAGGTCAAAGACATCATAATCTCCTTCATTCCTGACGATGTCTGATATATCTGCCGCATCGACCTCGCTCTTACCTATGAGGGCTATCTTTTCGAGTTCTGATGTTATCAGACCGATATCCTGACCTGTAATGCCGATGAGGTAATCTACAGCACCATCGGTAAGATGAATGTCCTTTTGCCGGGCCTTCTCCTTTATCCACGATGGAATATCTTGAGGGCGAATATCAACAGAGATGGGCTTGATTCCGAGGGATAAGAAGCTTTTAAAGTCATCCTTGAGCTTACCCAGGCAAAACATTACGAGGATAGAATAAGGCGATGGGTTCGAGATATAATCACCGATTATGGATATCTCCTTTTTCTTCATCATCTGGGCATTCTCGATAATTACCAATCTCTTTCCACCTAAAAAGGGCATTGTATTGAGTATATCGATTATATCATCTATCGAAGGCCTGTCTGTTTCTTCCATATCGATGACATCGAGACAAAAGTCTCTGTTATCTTTTGGGATAATGTCAGAGGTCATAAAGAAGGCCTCCTTCAGGAGATAGTGGCTCTCGCCATAAAGAAGGTAAACAGGGGCACTGAGTCCCTTTCTTATCTCTGCTATATAATGGTTAATGCCCATGGGTTATTATGGTTCGACAGGCTCACCATCGCATAGATGTTATTAACTCCTGAGAGAGGTCCCTCAGGGCTTTCTCTATTGCCTTTTCCTTAAGAGCCATCACATCCTGTAGTCTCTCAGCACTGGAGAAGGAGACTATAAAAGGGCCCTCTGATCTGAGATTCTTCACTGCCCCTGACGGGGTTCTCAGATTAAATTCTCCCCTGATGACCACTTCGTATTCAACAGCAACCCCTGCCCTCTCAGAGAGAGTCCTCAGCTCAAAGGAATTCAGGTTACCAGAGATCTTATAATCAGAGGAATGATCCACCACGAAGCCCCTTCTTATTAACTCCTCAGTGAGGATTTCACGCATCCTGTCATCGATCTTTGGCTCATAGGTCATATTGTTTATCCTATCAATTGATACCGAGGGAAAAGGAAGGCTTGCTCTACCCTGAATAGTGTATCCGCAGCCTGTGAGGAGTAACAGGATAATAGAGCAACGGAGTGCTGAGTTAATCGAAGCATGGACAATTCGCGTTACTTTACTCATCACACATTACTAATTACTATATTCACGAGCTTGCCCTTAACAACAAAGACATTCCTTATCGTTTTTCCCTCGACCATGGTCTTTATCTTTGGGTCCCCAAGAGAGAGTTCCTTTATCCTTTCATCGCTGAGGCCGGCAGGTATCATGATCTTTGACCTAACCTTTCCATTGACCTGGATTACGAGTTCTATCTCTTCCTCCTTTGCTATAGCCTCATCCCATTCAGGCCATCTCTCTTCAAGTATACTCGGACTGTGTCCTATAGCCTCCCACAATTCCTCAGCTATGTGTGGAGAAAAGGGTGAAAGTAGCAAAAGGGTTGTCTCGATCGCATATTTCAATACCCCGAGGTCATCATCGTTGTTAGGCTCGAATCCTGATATCTCATTGACGAGTTCCATGAGTGCTGCAATGGCAGTATTGAAGTGATATTCCCTTTCTATGTCTGTGGTGACCCTCTTCACTGTCTGATGAGTCTTCCTAAGGAGCCCCGTCGCCTTAGGTCTCAGATTCGATAGATCTATTTTCTCTATAACCTCCGTGGTGGGGTTAGACTGAATAAATTTATGAACGATTCCCCATAATCTGTTCAGGAATCTGAATGCACCTTCCACACCACGATCAGACCATTCCAAGTCTTTTTCAGGTGGTGCAGCAAAGAGTGAGAAGAGCCTCACAGTGTCAGCACCATACCTTTCAATCATGCGATCGGGGTCAACCACATTTCTCTTTGACTTTGACATCTTCTCAACCCTTCCCCTGATTATGAGATTGCCGCAGTGTATGCACCTATCTTGCTCCACCTCTTCGGGGAAGAGCCATCCATGTTCTGGACATCGAAGGGTTTCTTTGCAGACCATACCCTGAGTTAGAAGGTTTGTGAAGGGCTCATCAAAACTTACTATACCGAGGTCTCGCAGAACCCTCGTGAAGAATCTCGAATAGAGAAGGTGCAGCACAGCATGTTCCACACCTCCAATGTACTGTTCTACAGGCATCCAGTAGGCTATCTTTTCCCTGTTAAGAGCCTCTTCATCCTTCCTTGAACAGTATCGGATAAAATACCAGGATGAATCAACAAAGGTATCCATCGTGTCAGTCTCTCTCCTGCCTATCTTCCCGCACTTAGGGCAAGGAGCATTCAAAAAGTCCTTTGAATCGAGTAAAGGAGAGCCTCCCTTGCCTGTAAATCTCACATCTTCTGGAAGTATAACAGGGAGGTCTTTTTCATTGACAGGCACGATTCCACAACTGTTACAGTATATAATCGGTATCGGAGTCCCCCAGTATCTCTGCCTCGATATCCCCCAGTCCCTGAGTTTATAGTTTATAACCCTTTTACCGATTCCCCTCTCTTCTATGTATTCTCCTATCCTCCTTCTTGCCTCATCGCTCCTTAGACCGCTGAACTGTCCTGAATTAACGACAGTACCCTCATCCTCGTATGCCTCTGTTATGCTGCTACTCAGCACATCTGTAACACTATCCTCGGGCACTATCACGACCCTTATAGGGAGTCTATATTTCTTTGCAAATTCAAAGTCCCTCTGATCATGGGCCGGCACAGACATGATCGCACCTGTGCCGTACTCCATGAGCACAAAATTGGCTATATAAATGGGTATCCTCTCATTATTCATCGGATTAACTGCATAATACCCTGTAAATAGGCCCTCCTTGTCCTCCATCTTTCCATACTTTGCCTTAACCTCATTTAGCCTCAACTTATCAGTTACGAGTCTCTCTGAAAGGGGATGTCCTGGTGCGAGACATACAAAGGTTGCGCCCCATAAGGTATCAGGTCTTGTCGTGAATATCTTTATCTTATCATTAAGCCCTTCAACAGGGAAGTCCATCTCAACACCCTCGCTCCTGCCAATCCAGTTTTTCTGCATCGCCACAACATTCTCAGGCCAGCCCTCCAGTTTATCACAACCATTAAGGAGTTCTTCAGCATATTCTGTTATCTTAAAAAACCACTGTTCAAGTTCCTTCTGAATAACGAGAGAGTCACACCTCCAGCACTTCCCATCGATTACCTGTTCGTTGGCAAGGACGGTCAGACAGGAGGGACACCAGTTCACAAAGGAGGTCTTTCTGTAGGCAAGCCCTCTCTCATACATCTTCAGGAAAAACCACTGATTCCATCTGTAATATTCAGGGTCGCATGTGGTAACCTCTCTGCTCCAGTCATAGCTCAGGCCCATCCTTCGCAGTTGATCCTTCATATACTCGATATTCTCATAAGTCCATTTAGCAGGATGAACCCCTTCCTTTATTGCTGCATTTTCTGCTGGAAGCCCAAAGGCATCCCATCCCATTGGATGAAGGACATTGTATCCACGCATCCTCTTGTATCGGGCTATGACATCTCCAATCGCGTAATTCCTCACATGTCCCATATGTATCTTTCCTGATGGATAGGGGAACATCTCGAGGCAGTAGAACTTCTTTCTCTCAGAATCATGGTCTGTCCTGAATAAATCCCTTTCAGCCCAGTACCTCTGCCATTTTTCTTCTACCTTCTGGGGATTATATCTTTCTTCCATAACCTCCTCGATACGACATGATTAAGAGATTTGATATTATAGCATGTTATATAATTTAATATGAGCCTCGATAGTCTTTTCAATCCTCGGAGTGTTGCCCTCATCGGAGCCTCTCACAGTGAGGAAAAACTTGGAGGCGCAATCCTTAAGAATCTCCTCAGATTCAAGGGAAAGGTCTATCCTGTAAATCCCAGGTATCCAGAACTCATGGGAATTAAATCCTATGCCACTGTCACAGACATACCTGAGGCTGTTGACCTCTCGATAATTATAAGACCTGCTGAGGAGGTTCCAGGTATAATCAGGCAACTCAAGGGGAAGACCTCCTCGGTGATAATTGAGAGCGCTGGTTTTGCAGAGATCGGTAAGGTAGATTTACAGAAGGAGGTAAAGGTTCTCGGAGGTGAATATGGTCTCAGGATTCTGGGACCGAACTGTATGGGCCTATTAAACCCCTACAGGAGGCTTGATACCTTTTTCCTATCACAGGAGAGACTCAGGAGACCTGGGAAGGGCAATATCGCTGTCATATCACAGAGTGGGGCAATTCTTAGTTGCCTCGTGGGAGAAATAGCCTCAATTAAGAGGGGTATATCGATTGCTGTTGGTTATGGAAATGCCATGGACATAAACGAGTCTGACATCCTCGAATATCTTCTTCATGAAAGAAAGACAGAGGTGGTTATAACTTACATTGAAGGGCTTACGGACGGAAGGCTCTTTGTTGAGAAGGCAAAGGAATTATCCAAGAGAAAGTCTCTCCTTATATTGAAGGCTGGTAAAGGAAAGGGTGGTCAGGCCGCTGCCTTCTCCCATACGGGAAGACTGGCTGGTCGTTACGAGGTCTTTCATTCTATTCTGAGGCAGTTTCAAATCAGGGAGGTCTCTGACCTCGATGAATTAATGGATGCTGCAAAGGCACTTTCCTTTCAGAGGCCTGTTCAGGGAAACAGGGTATGTATAATCACAAATGGTGGTGGTTCAGGAGTACTTGCTGCTGATGAATGCATGAGGCAAGGTCTTGACCTCCCTCAACTGTCAGAGGAGATAAGGGAGAAGATTAGACCCCAATTTCCTGAGTATTATGGAATAAACAATCCCCTCGACCTCACTGCCCAGGTGAAGGATGATGATTATATCACTGCCCTGAGACTCCTCAAGGATGACTTTGATGCCTTCATTCTTATTGCGCTACCAAATGTCTTCGGGATAACCGCGGATTTAGGTAAAAAACTTGGAGAGGCCAAAAGGGTTCTCGGGAAACCTGTTGTTGCCTACATAGCATCGAGCAAGATAACAGATAAAATTAGAAGAAGTTTAGAGAGATATGGCATACCTGTTTACCCATCACCCGAGAGGGCCGTAAAGGGGCTGAAGGCATTGCTTATTAGTTTGTAATGCGTGATCCGTAATGAGTGAAGAGGTGATGTAGAGAGGCTCAGACAGTGGCTATTGGAGTTATGATAGGCCATCTACTTATGGACAGCCTAACAGTTACTGGCATGCCTGTCTATGACCATAACGGCAGATACGTCACCCTCTTTGGAGGTCGTATAAGGACAAGCACAGCAGGCGAGTATGCCCTATCTATTAGCATTGGCCTTATCTTAGTAGCCCTGAGTTACGCTGGGGGCATTGAGCTTCAGCCAAAGAAGTGGAAGGCCCTTTATCAAGAGGGCATTATAGATTTAAGGGAATACAGAGGGCGAAGGTTTCAGTTATAAGATTAACCCCACCTCGTAGGTGGAGATTACGAGGCTTTGAGGTTGAGGAAACGCGCACACTTGACCGAATAACCACCAATATACTAATTTATTTATGCGTTCCTATTTGCTTGAATTTCTATAGGTTTTTAGCAATGTTAGGGTACCCAAACTGAAGGTTTTTAAGATTTATTTTGGGAATTTTGGGAAGATATTTGAGGTAGGTTATGTTTGTTCGGGATTGGATGACAAAAAAAGTTATTACTATCAGTCCAGATGATAGCTTAATAGATGCAGCAGTTTTGCTTAAAGAAAAGAAGATAAAACACCTTCCAATTGTAAAAGATGGGAGGTTAGTGGGCATACTCTCAGACAGGGATATAAAAGAATATTCTCCATCAAAATCAACATCGCTGGATGTTTTTGAAATCCGCTATCTTCTTGGAAAGACAAAGTGCGGAGATATTGGAAAGACAAATGTTATAACAACTGATCCCGATACTCCGATTGAGGAGGCGGCAATTCTTATGATTGACCATAACATAGGTTGTCTTCCTGTTATAGAAAAAGGCAAGCTTGTAGGAATTATTTCTGACAAAGATCTCTTTAAGGTCATTGTTGACATTATGAAAGATAGGCAATCCGGGCTACGAATTTTTTGTAATCTGGAAGATAGGCAAGACTCTATAAAAGAAGTTATTGATATAATAATCAAACATGGATTCGAAATTCAGAACGTTCTTACGTCCTATACAGGAGTGAAAAAAGGATTTAAGAAAGTCGTTATTAGGACTGAAGGTGAAGGAGATTTCAAATACCTTAAATCCGAGCTTGAAAGACATTATAAGGACTTAGACATAAGGAAAGGTTAAATTTGCAATGCCAGATGTTGTTAAGATGTCAGAAATCGATGTTCTGTTATCTAAGATAGAAATAGAACTGGAAAGAAGAATGGATTTTGTGCAGATATTTTCCTTTTTGTTTGGAAAAATCCAGGAATTTTTTCCATTCAATTATGGAACACTTTTAATTCTAAATAAAAATAGTGAAGATTTTGTCTTCATCAAGTCTATTGGCTTAGAAAGAGAATCACATAAATTAGCGGAAGATACTATAAGACCCTTATTTCTCCAATATCTTAAAACTCTGAGTCAATACAGGGTTCTTGTAAAATCCAGTGAGGAATGGTTAAATTTTCCCTGTAAAGATATCTTTCATCGCTTTTCATTGTTAACTATATTCCCTATTGCTGATAGTCACGGCTTAAGGGGATCTTTTATCCTTGCTTCCACTTATCCGAACAATTTTCACAGAGAAGACTTTTATCCTATTCATACCTTTCTTACGGGGTTATCAAAGGTTATTAAAAAAGCGGTTTTTTACGACGAGGAGATGGCTGTTGTAACAGAGATGGTACAGAACAGGATAGCCTTTGGACGGCTGGTTGGTAAAGGTCCGAAGATGCAAGCTGTATATAATCTTGTAGAGAAGATTGCGAGGACGGACTCAACGGTTTTGATTTTAGGTGAAACAGGAACAGGGAAAGAACTCTTAGCTAGAACAATCCATCAAAAAAGTCATCGGAGAGAAGGACCTTTTATTGTTGCCCACTGCGCTGGTTATGCTCCAACCTTAATAGAAAGCGAGCTCTTTGGTCATGAGAAAGGGGCATTTACTGGCGCCATACGCCAGAAAAAAGGGCGTTTTGAACTGGCCCAGGATGGGACACTTTTTTTAGATGAGGTAGGAGATATTCCCCTGCAAACACAGGTTCTCTTGCTCCGTGTGCTTCAAGATAAAGAGTTTGAAAGGGTTGGAGGAGAAGCCACAATAAAAACCAATGCACGGATAATTGCAGCAACTAACAAAGATTTGAGACAGGAAATTAACTCTGGTAGATTTCGTGAAGACTTCTATTATCGATTAAATACGATAACTATCACCTTGCCACCACTTCGGGAGCGCAAAGAAGATATTCCTCTGTTATGCGCAAATTTTTTAGAAGAGTGCAAATTGCGAATCGGCAAGATTGTCAAAGATATCGCCCCTGAGGCAATGCAAAGGCTTATAGATTATGAATGGCCTGGTAATGTCCGTGAACTAAAAAGTGTAATAGAACGGGCTTATATCTTGGCAAGAGGTCCAAGTATAACCCCTGAAGATATTTCGTTCTCTGATCAAATCTATCATAGACCTGAAAAGGATATATCTACATTGGCCGAAAATGAAAAATACACTATCCTTAACACACTTAATAAGTTTAATTGGAATATAAAAGAGGCAGCTCAACAACTTGGTATCAGCCGAGCTACTCTCTATAATAAAATAAAACTTTATGGAATTAGAAAAGTCTAACATTTAGACTTTATTGTCTTATAGTTAGACACTACCTTTTTAGCCTGCCCACATTTGCTTTTAAGAATTTCTTAAAATTTCAATATGTTTACATAGTGTCAAGAATTTTTAGGTTGGCACAATTTTTGCGTGTATTAAGAATGAATTTTCCAATAGAAAGGAGGTGAAAAAATGAAAGCCTATGAAATGATGAACAAGAATGTGATTACAATTGGTGAGAATGCTACTGTAGCAGAAGCTGTTGACCTCATGTTGAAGAATAACATTCGTAGATTAGTTGTAGAGCCTGCAGTTGCCGGTGATCCTTTTGGCATGATAAGTGTACGCGATGTAGTTTATAAGGCTGTTTCAAAAGGTCTAGATGTGAAGCAGACAAGGGTAAAACAGATTATGACGAGACCTTTGGTTACAATTAATCCAAACCTGGAAGCAAACTATGTGGCAGACCTTTTGAGAATGGCGAATGTCAATGGGGCACCGGTAATAGGAGAGCATCGCCTGATGGGGATCATATCTGTGTGGGATGTTATGAAGACTTTAGCAAAGTAGCAAACAACACACCTTACTCTTCCATTTTGGGGGTGGCAAGAGTCACCCCCTTCATTCTTAAGTATTTCCTTCCAACCAACTACGGTTATCAATTAAGGGGCTAAGTTTGGGACAATTTTTCACATCGTAAGTGTCATTTGGGAAACAGGGGCTTTAGAATTTGCCACCTGTGAGGTGGAGTTCATTATAAGATTGACCCCACCTCGTAGGTGGAGATTACGAGGCTTTGAGGTTGAGGAAACGCGGCTGCTTGACATCCTTCAAAGGATTTAATACAATTGAGTCAGGATGCCTGTAACGCTTCCATTAGAGGTTTATGAGGC
>JBKBUA010000099.1:3786-7039 GCA_046290845.1 Thermodesulfovibrionales bacterium | reverse complement strand
TTCAACCATATCCTCCATAATACTCATAGGTCGAGCAGTTTCTTTCTCAATATCATTATCTCGAAGGCTATGCCTGCCATTGTTGCAAGTTTAGAGAGGTAACCAACATTTGCGTTAAGGACAGAATTGTTGCCATTGTCAGCATATAGGATGGCTACTGTTTTATCCTTTATCCCGATAGGTATTAAAAGGGAATCCTGCGGGGTCCCTGAGAGAAGTCTTATTAATTCCTCATTACCCCTGATATTTAAGATAGGCCCCCTGTAATAAGTCTTATTCCTCAGCACATCAGAGAAGACAGACATCTCCTTCTCTGGTTCAGCAATCTTGAAACCTTCAACTGCAAGCCCTCTTGCCTTCCATCCTGTAACCTTTCCCTCCCTTACAGCAAATATTGCTACCCTTTCTGCAATCCTGTAAACCTCTTGAAGGAGTATCCCGGCTATCTCCTCTGTCTCCTTTACGTCTGCAAAGGCCTTCTTTATCTTCTCAATAGTGCTTTCTTCGACCCTTTCCTCGGGATTGAATCTATCAGTTAGACTTACATATCTTACGTCACGTTTAATACCGTAATATTTCTCAAGACAGTGCAGGAGCCTCAATTCCGTTATCACATATGGGATAACATCAAAGCCTGTGACGAATCTTATCTCGTCTATCTCCTTAATATCCCTCGGATTCAACATGGCGGTATGGAGCCTGTTCCGATCCTTTCTGAAGGGAATGATCTTGTATTTGTTCACAATCTCAGGACTCAGGGATTCGATTACATCGGTGGGGATGGATGCGAGCATCTCCTGTGTAACAGGTGTTATATTAAAGAATCTGCCAAGGAATCTCGTGAGCTCTTCTTCGCCTATGAATCTCAATTCGATCAGGTTCGTGCCAATACGCCCTCCGTAGACAACCTGTCTTTCGAGGGCCTGATTGAGCTGCTGCCTCGTTATGATACCTTCTTTTACAAGGGCCTCGCCTAACTTCATTTCATTTGATAACCTCCTCGATTCTTGCTAAGAGATCATCGACTGTAAAGGGTCTTCCGTCGAACCTGTTTATCCCATTGCTGACGACAAACCCTGTCTCCCTCCTCATCAACCCAGCGAACTGGCCTGTTGCATTGTGTTCTATACACACCGTGACCTTTGCCTCTCTGAGAATTTTTAGATAATCAAATTTATTCGTTTGAGGAAAAGGCCATATCTCGCTGAAGTGGAGCATGGCGGTCTTAAATCTCGATGAAAGAATATCCACGCACTCCCTTATAACACCATAAGTAGAACCCCAGCCGATGAACACGATCTCTGCGTTGCTGTCACCATACAGAATTGGTGGTTCAATCTCCCCTTGTATGAGAGGGAATTTTCTGAGCAGTCTCTTTTCAACCATCCTGACCCTCGTCTCTGCATCCTCTACAATATGACCATTCTCATCATGCTCATCACTATCAGTGACAATGAGGTGTTTCGACTCACCAGGGATTGCGAGAGGCGTTACTCCAGTATCTGTAAAGGCATGCCTCTTATATTCCATTATATCCTTCAACTTCTCAGACCTCAGCCTGTAATCATTGAACCTGAGTCCACTGAGATCAAGCCTCTCATAGGTCCATTCAGAATCTGCAAGATATTGATCAAAGAGTATTATTGCAGGAACCTGATATTTTTCAGCAAGGTCAAAGGCCTTATTGGTGAGATAGATTGCCTGCTCTGGTGAACCAGGGGCGAACAATATCCTCGGAAACTCTCCATGGGCAGTGTAAAGGGCAAAGTTAAGGTCAGCCTGTTCTGTCCTTGTGGGAAAACCTGTTGCGGGGCCAGGTCTCTGGCCGAGGGCGATAACAACAGGTGTTTCGGTCATCCCTGCGAGGGAAAGGCCTTCAACCATCAGGGCAAAGCCACCACCTGATGTCCCAGTCATTGCCCTCACGCCTGCAAAGGACGCTCCAAGTGCCATATTTATGGCAGCAACCTCATCCTCTGCCTGCTCAACAACTATACCGTATTCTCGGGACTTCTCTGAGAGAAAATTCATTATACCTGTTGATGGTGTCATTGGATAGGCTGTATAGAATTTAAGACCTGAACTTATTGCACCAAGGCCTATAGCCTCAACGCCGTTAATTAGCAACTTAGGTTTTTCTAAGGCTGTTACAGCAAATGAACACTTAGGGCAGTTCTTTACTGCGTAATCGTAACCAGCAATGGCAGAGTCTATATTTGCCTTTATAACTGCTTCACCCTTTTTCTTGAAGGTGTCCTTTATTATCTGGAGCAAAATCTCCACATCCATCCCGAGCATTCCGAGGACAGAACCCACGGCAACCACATTGGACATTATCTTGTTTCCACCGTGTCTGAGGGCAAGGGACTCAAAAGGGACATCTAAGTGATTTGGCCCCTTCGTATCAGGAGAATATCTCAGTGCCTCGGAGTCATAAACTATGATGCCTGCCTTA
The DNA here is from genome assembly GCA_046290845.1 of Thermodesulfovibrionales bacterium. Taxonomy (GTDB): domain Bacteria; phylum Nitrospirota; class Thermodesulfovibrionia; order Thermodesulfovibrionales; family UBA9159; genus JBBIPQ01. The sequence goes on along the minus strand of JBKBUA010000099.1, from coordinate 4,584 downwards.
TTAAGTTCCTGCTCATGCAATCCTATGCCTGCCCTGTCGAGGGATATCAATATATCTATACCTTCCCTCGATGCTGAGATTACCTTATCAGAAAACCTTATCTGGTAGAAGTTGTGACCTCCCCTGATACGGGATTCGTAATCCTGATGGGTAAAAACATAATAACCTGTCTTGGAGAAGACCTTTGATAGTGTGCCGCCTATAGTCTGGATACCCTGTCCTGCCTCTCCACAGATCTTAATCGTGTAGTCCATTATTTCTCCCCTCCAAAGGACTGCACCTGCCTCATCCTCCTTGCAAGTTCCCTCAGGGCATCTGGCAGGCTCATTCCTTTATCCATTAGATCCCTCACAAACCTTGCCTTTGCAAGCTCGTTTATTATCCTCTCTGAGGATTCATCTCTCAGACAGATGTTCTGGCCTGTCTCGATCTGTTGTGTTATACAGCTCTCAATCTGCTCAGGCGTGAATCTCTTTGAGAGTTCTTTTATTTCCTGTAAGTCTATCATGCAAAATTTTACCATACCTGGCATAGATATGTAACATGTATAGGAACCGCTCCTTCGGATAACAATGGACCTTTGAACTTTGATGCTGTTATCCTGTATATTAATAAACCTAAATGTTGCATAAATATTGAGGCTGACATCCTCAAAAGAAAGGCTGAAGGCTTAAGGAAAAAGGGGATTGGAAATCGGAAGAGAGGTAAATAGGTAAATTAAGATCTCGGAGGTATCTATGGCAAGGTTTACGATAAACGATTTCTTAAGAAAGAAAAAAGACGGGAATAAAATAACGA
>JBKBUA010000099.1:0-3686 GCA_046290845.1 Thermodesulfovibrionales bacterium | reverse complement strand
GATCTCGGAGGTATCTATGGCAAGGTTTACGATAAACGATTTCTTAAGAAAGAAAAAAGACGGGAATAAAATAACGATGATCACAGCCTATGACTATCCAACAGGTCTTATAGCTGATGAGGCAGGTATAGATGCTATACTCGTTGGTGACTCTGTGGCAATGGTTGTTCAGGGGCTTGAGAATACGCTTCCCGTAACCATGAATGAGATGATCTATCACACTAAGATGGTGTCCCGTGCTGCTAAGTCTGCTATGGTCATTGGTGATATGCCCTTCATGTCCTATCAGGTCAGTATCTCAGAGGCTGTGAGAAACGCAGGTAGGTTTCTCAAAGAGGCAGGCGCCTCGGCTATAAAGATAGAAGGTGGCAGTGAGGTAAAGGAGCTCGTAACAGCCATGACAAAGGCTGATATACCTGTTATGGCCCATATTGGCCTCACTCCCCAGTCAATCCACAGGATGGGTGGATATAAGGTTCAGGGAAAGACAGAAGAGGCAGCAGAGAAACTCATTGAGGAGGCCCATATCATTGAGGAGGCTGGTGCCTTTTCATTGATCCTCGAGGCCATACCTGCGACACTGGCAAAAAGGATTACAGAGGAACTGACCATACCGACGATAGGCATAGGCGCAGGCCCCTGGTGTGATGGCCAGGTACTGGTTATTCATGATGTCCTTGGAATGTTCGAAAGGTTTGTGCCGCGATTTGTTAAAAGGTATGCAAACCTGAAGGAAGATGCCCTTAAGGCTGTTAGGCTTTATAAGGAGGAGGTTGAAAAGGGCCTATTCCCGTCAGAGGAACACAGTTTCTGATTTATGCTAAAATAATATGCTATTGCTTTCTTGCAGCCAGGGAATAGCCCTGCGCAGCAGAAGGGTGTGAACCCCGCCAGGTCCGGAAGGAAGCAACGGTAAGCATTTTTTCTGTGTGCCGCAGTAAGTTGTTCCCTGGTTGCAAAAAGGCAATATATGAGTTATCTCGTCCTGGCAAGAAAATGGAGACCTCTCACCTTTTCTGACCTGATCGGTCAGGAAACGATAAGCCATATCCTGAGCAATGCCATAAGCCAGGGTAAGATCGCCCATGCCTATCTATTTTCAGGGCCCCGTGGAGTTGGAAAGACATCTTCTGCCCGAATACTGGCCAGGGCTGTTAACTGTGAAAAGGGACCAATTCCTGAACCATGTGGCACCTGTCCGTCCTGTGTAGAGATACTCGAGGGCTCCTCAGTGGATGTGATGGAAATAGATGGGGCATCGAACAACAGTGTCAATGATATAAGGGACTTGAGGGAAAGGGTCAGGTATGCACCTGCTTCGGGTAGATACAAGGTATATATAATAGATGAGGCACATATGCTCTCTGATGCTGCCTTCAATGCACTGCTTAAGACCCTCGAGGAGCCACCGCCCCATGTGATATTCGTTCTTGCAACAACAGCGCCGAGAAAGATACCTGCCACGGTTCTTTCGAGGTGTCAACACCTGCCCTTCAGAAGGATACCAATACAGAAGATTAAAGGAAGGCTTAGGTTAATAGCCGATTCAGAGGGTGTAAGGATATCTGACGAGTCCCTCGAAATGATTGCGAGGGCTGCTGAGGGAAGCATGAGGGACTCGCTGACAATACTTGATCAGGTAATAAGCTTTTCCCCTGACATAAAGGACTCAGAGATAAAGGATCTCTTAGGCATACCCGATTTCAACGCCCTTTATGAGATCTCTCTCTCCATAATAAAGGGAGACAGGAAAAGGGTACTCGAGGTTATCCAGGAACTTACTGATAAAGGGACTGACCTTAAGTCCTTTGCAAAGGACCTGATGAACTTTTTCAGGGACCTCCTCACAGCAAAGGTCACGGGGAGTGCGGAGGATGTACTTGATCTAAGCGAGGGAGAGATCGGGATGGTCAAGGAACTTACCCACATGACCTCTGAGGAATCCCTGACCCTCCTACTTGGTGAGATGATAAGGGCAGAGCAGGATGTGAGGACCGCTTTTTCACCGAGGGTGGTCTTAGAGATGGCCCTTATTAAGGCGAGTTATCTGAGTAATCTCAAACCACTTCAAGAGGCGATAGATAATATCGGTCTTCTGTTAGAAGAGGCAAGTAAAGGGGACCATGAAGGCACTTCTGTTAAGGACCAATCGGTTCGATCCCGCCATGGCGGGACTCACGATGAGGAAATACCAGCGGCAGAGAAATCTGATGAATGGAGCAATATACTAAAAGGGATTGATGAGACCAACCATCCCCTCTTCTGCAAATTATCAGAGGCAGAGATAGAAATCACAGGAAATGTGATCCATATAAGATTCAACGGTGGACTCTCTGTTCATGCTGATTCAGTAAAGAAGAATAAAAAGTTCATCGAAGAGATAGCCTCAAAGGTCATGAACAAAAAGGTTTCTATTAAGGTGGAGACATCAGAAAAAAAAGTGCCAAGAAAGAGGGATGTTAAGGAAAGGATATTAAATGAACCCCTTGTAAAGGAGGCAATAGAACTCTTTGGTGGAAGGGTAGTTGATATAATAGAGAACAAAAGAAACGGAGGATGAATATGTCAAAGAAGATGCTCGGTGATCTGATGAGAGAGGCCCAGAGGCTTCAGGCAGAGATGCAGAGGCTTCAGGAAGAGGCGAAGAAAAAGACTGTTGAGGCAAGTGCTGGTGGAGGAATGGTTACGGTAGTTGCAACAGGAGGTGGTGAGATAGTATCGATTAAGATAGAACGCGATGTTGTTAACCCTGATGATGTGGAGATGCTACAGGACCTCATAATGGCCGCTGTTAATGAGGCATTGAGGCGGGCTCAACAGATGGTGAACGAGGAGATGTCAAAATTGACAGGGGGGCTACAGATACCAGGTCTCGGTAATCTTGGTAATATCTTCGGGGCATGACAGACAGCATAATAGAGAATCTTATATCGAATCTCACAAAACTGCCAGGCATAGGTAGAAAGACCGCTCAGAGGCTTGCCTTTTTCATATTAGCCATGCCAGATCATGATGCTAAGGAGATAGCAAAGGCAATAAACGATGTCAAGGATAAGGCTCGGTTCTGCAGTGTCTGCTTCAATATAACCGATTCAGAGCTATGTAATATATGCAGTGATGAAAGAAGGGATAGAAAAAAGATCTGTGTTGTTGAAGAGCCAAGCAACATCTTGGTTATAGAAAGGGCAAAGACCTTTAATGGTCTCTACCACGTATTAATGGGATCTATCTCCCCTCTCGATGGTATAACGCCTGAGAAACTGAAGATAGAGGAACTCTGTGGCAGGGTGAGGAGAGATGGTGTTGAAGAGGTAATAATCGCAACGAACCCTAATACAAAGGGTGAGATGACAGCCCAGTACATTAGGAACCGCCTCAAAGAATTTCCTGTAAGGGTTACAAGAATAGCCTATGGCCTTCCAATGGGGAGTGATATAGAGTTTGCTGATGAAGTAACCCTGAGCAAGGCTCTTGAAGGTAGAAGAGAGATTTAGCTCCCATGAAATTGGCTATCATTGGTTTATCAAACTCGGGCAGGACAACACTTTTCAATGCCCTGACAAAACAGAATATAGAGACAACTATTTATCCCACTGTTAGCGGAGAGCCAAATTACGGGGTTGTTAATGTCCCCGATAGCAGGGTTGACAGACTCGCGGAGATTTACAGACCGAAAAAGGTCATTT
>JBKBUA010000098.1:5871-7181 GCA_046290845.1 Thermodesulfovibrionales bacterium | reverse complement strand
AAGATAAAGGATTTTGATACTTTCAGGTTAATGTTCCAACTCGTACTGTAAGGTTATAGCATGATATATATGAGATTGATAATAGTGTTTTTTCTATCTCTTCTATGGGTAATATCTGCCTCTGCTGACACACTCATAATAAAGTTTAGGTCAGGTAAGATGCAAGAAGTAAAACTTGATGAGAAGATCGAGAACGTAGAGTTCATCCAGTTTATCGTTCCCAAAAAAGAAGTGAAAGATATAACACCTGAAAATCCTGAGAGTGATAAGGTACCCACTGTAAAAAAAGATACTGTCACGGAGAAGAGAGAAAATAAAAGTGGCTTTCGCCTAAAATGGGCACCCCCTCAGTTCAATGAGTAGAATGTCTCATGGGTACTTATGAGTCGAAACTGAGAATTGCTTCTTAAGGAGAAACAAAAATAGGGCTTCCTAACCTCCTAAGGGGGAGAGAAATCCTCTCCCCCAATATCCTGAAGTGCTTTATATTTTTCCTGAAGCTCATCAATATCAAGGATGATTATCTTTCTTTTTCTAACAGTGATTAACTTTTCTCTCTTGAATTGATTCAAGACCCTGCAGACAGTTTCTCTGCTTGTCCCGACAAGTGATGCTATTTCGCTCTGTGAGAGTTGAACGACTCTATTTCCGTTATCATCAAGGCTATTGTATTTCAATAACATTTTAGCTGTGCTGACTTTAGCATTACTGAAGGCTATGGTTTCAAGTGAATCCGAGTAGTTCATAATCCTGCCAGAAAGACAGTAAAGCAGATTATATGAGACATCCGGATATTTACGGATAAGATAATCAAAATCATGCTTGTCGATACAATATACAACAGTATCCTTTATGGCTATAGCATTTGCAATAGCCATTTCAAATAGGATGGTAGGGATGCAAAAGACCTCTCTTGGATTTATAAACCACAATGTCAAACGATTTCCCTCTGTATCAGTTTTATAAATTTCGATTTTTCCTGTTTCTACAATAAAAAGGGATGTAATTGTATCTCCAGCTTGATAAATTATCTCTCCAGCAGAAAAACGCTGTTTAGATACGAGACTTATGATTTCTCTGATACAACTATCACTAAGATTTCTAAATATTGGAATTCCTCTAAAAAATTCTTCTATTTTATATTTTTCCTTCATTGAGCCTTTTTATCCTAGTATCCCCTTAACGATCGCATCCACAGCCTCTTCTGGCGTGAGGCCATGTGCCATAAGCGTCTCCATTTGACGCTTATCCACACTTCCGATGGCTGCCTCATGGGTTACCTTTGCAAGTGGATTTGCGACATTCACAAT
>JBKBUA010000098.1:0-5772 GCA_046290845.1 Thermodesulfovibrionales bacterium | reverse complement strand
TTCCATTTGACGCTTATCCACACTTCCGATGGCTGCCTCATGGGTTACCTTTGCAAGTGGATTTGCGACATTCACAATCGGAATTGCCATTGCCAGTGCATTGTCTTTTACTATCTCCATGCAATCCACATGCCCCCTTGCACCTTCTGCATTGCCCTCAGTGATGCCTGTAACCTCTGCCTTTGCACTATCCTCAAGGGCGACCCTCGTCTTTATAAGACTCCTTGCGTTTTTACCTGAAAGAATTGCCTTCTCTTTGATCTTTATATCATCATCGGCATGTCCAAAGATCCTTGCCACCATCTCGATTATTGCATCCTCTTCAATCTCTGAAGAATAATCAATAAAGAGTCTTCCTACCCTGCCTGTAACGAGATTGAAATCAGTAAAATACCTGCCACCCTTTTTGACCCTTATAACAGCCTTCGGTAAAACCTCTATGCCTCCATAAAGGCCGTGATAATGGGTCTCTGAATATCTCATCTCTGAGTTCTCACCCACCTCTACAACAGCGTCCATGATATGTTTCACCTTTTCTGCCTTCGGGAATATACAGTGGGCAATGAAATGGGCTGATGCATTTTTCTCAAGCCTCAGTTCCATCTTTATCTTCTGAGTGCCCTTTTTATGAAGAATGCCGAAACAGAGATGAACAGGATTTTTTATCTTCACTCCCTCTTTCACAACCACCTTAGCCCTTATCCCCTGGAGGGTTTCTTTTGCTTCTACCTCGAGACCTTCAACATTCCTCATGCTGAGTATCTTATGACCTGAAGCAGCAAGGTGGGCTATCTCTCTGTTATGAAAGATGTCTTTATCACCACCTGTATTCTTAAAAGCAACCAGCAGTTGTTCAAGGACTTTATCATTTTGCATTGTTATAAGATTCTTTTAACCCTGACTCTGAATTTTTCAATAGTAATAATCGCTTTTTTATTTATATCTGCCTGATATTTATTTAATGCTTTTAAGAGAATCTTGCCCTGTTCCTTTGCGGGTATATTTACAAGTCTGATTATTGTTGGGCATGGCATATTAAAGGCAAAGACAAGATCTCCAAAATCTTTATCAGCAGTTACAAGAATATAATCTTCACTAAAAGCCTTTTGAATTATTTCTTTATCACCAGGATCATATCCCTTTTCCGGAATCCATAACACTTCAAATCCTGCCTCTCTCAAGTCTCTAACGGCAAAACTTGAGACGCAGCTATCTACTAAAAATCTCATAATTTATTCAGTGAGGGCAGGTTCGTGTCTCTCATGGGATACTAATCTGTGAGCAAACGCAAGACATGCCTGGATATCTTCTCTTTCAAGAAAGGGATATCCTTCAAGTATTTCTTCCACAGAAGAACCACTTGCCAGCATTCCCAGAATATGCTCCACCGCTATACGCATACCACGGATAATAGGCTTTCCACCGAAGATTTCAGGATTAAAGGTTATGCGTTTTAAAAGCTCTGTTTCATCCATCGTTACCTTCATAGCTTATTGTAACAAAAATTTTTAAATAAATACAGGTCTTATATCCGCTTTTTGCCAACACATAAATAAACTCCGCTATAGAGAAGCACCTAAAAAGTCAAAACTTTGGTGCTCCAGCATCTTGATCTGTAATTTTATTTTAACATTTTATAAAAAAAGATATTTTTGTTAAAATAAATTATGCTTAAGACCCGATCGCCTCATGAGGAATATCTCATAAAAAGAGTTGTTGATACCTTTTCTGTAATACCTGAGGTCAAAGAAATAATCCTCTATGGCTCAAGGGCACGAGGGGATTCAAAAGAGGATTCGGATATGGATATTCTATTAGTATATGAAGGTGAGCTTAATAATCTTGATGAGTTAAAAAGAAAGGCATTGCCAGACATGGAAGACTATCTTTATGTAAGCATAACACCTTATCCTGCCAATATATTCATTTCAATACATGACCCTTTTATTGAAAATGTTAGGAAAGAAGGAGAATCCCTCTGGAAACGGCAAGATTAGATGAAATTCTGGAAGAACTGAGCATGGCAAAGGAAAACCTCCTATCCTTCAGGGATAACTATCTTGGAAGTAGATTTAGAAAGGCAACATCTGACCTCTATTTTGGACTTGAACATACAGCAAAGGCATTACTCATCAGTATCGGCGTCTATCCTGAAACACATAAAGGAGTATCAAGGATGTTGAGTTATCATTTTGTCAGACCAGGTACTATTCCATTACATGTGGTAATACATCTTGATAATCTCTATGAGAGAAGAAAGACTGCTGAATATAGCTCAAAAGCTGGATGGGAATTTACAAAGGAACAGATTGATACTTACATGGAATGGGTCAGGGGCAGTGTAAGGATAATCATTGAAGAGTTAAAAAAAACAATTGAGCATGAATCCCTTAAGGATCTTGAAAAACTCATAACTCAGCTGTAAAGGATTACTGCGAAGGCTTACACACCTCTCCATCACATACCAAACATTTCCTTGATTTGTAATATTCTGCAACATCATGAGGGCTGCCAGAAAAGACTATCTTCCCTCCGCATATCTGTGAAGCCCTGTCAGCAATAAGTGCTATTTCCTCTCTATGCGTTATAAGTAAAACCGAAGAGCCGTTTTCTTTGAAGGCATTGATAACATTGATAATGTCCTGCGTTGAGAGCATATCTATTCCTGAATCAGGCTCATCAAGGATTGCAAGTTTAGGATTTAAAGCTAAAACAGAGGCAAGCTCTATGCGTTTCCTTTCACCACCGCTTAAGGATCTGTCAACCATCCTGTCAAGATAAAGCTGAGGTGGCAATCCGACCATCTCAAGGTAATACTCTGGTGAATGGGCTGAGGGGTGAGGAGGTGAAGGAGTAGATTTACTTTTGCTTCTGATTGTAAGGTAATCAGCCACACATATTCCTTCAAACCTCACAGGCTCCTGCCATGCCATTGTGATTCCAAGTTTTGCCCTTTCATGGATCGGAAGGTCATTTATAACCCTCCCGTCAAAGATTATTTCTCCTGAAGTTGGCTTGTATCCCTCGCATCCCATTATCAGATAGGCGAGGGTGCTTTTGCCTGTTCCGTTTGTGCCAAGAAGGGCATGGACTTCATTTGGTCCAATGGAAAGCGAAAAGCCATCGAGTATGCTTTTGTCGCCTGTCTGGAATGTAAGTGCTCTAACTTCAAGTAGTGCCATCTTCTTTTGGCAAGCCTCCGCAATTACCCATTTCCGTCAGCGGTTTGACATCAAAGAATAATCTAACTTCAAATTTGAAACAGTTAATATTTAAAGTGCTGATATCTATTATTGTATCACAGTAAGACAGAATAGCGGGATTTATTGAATTAGTAGATGGACCGAGAGAAAAAGATTCGTGGAAGATACAGGCATTACTAAAAAAGAGGGCCCACCCCATCAGCGGGCCCGAACTCATTGGTTTAAAAAGTTATGCTGAGACTTGAGCTACCTGAGCTTTACGTTCTTTGTCGTCTTGTACAAGAGATACCAATCTTCTCCTTGTTGAACATAGTCTGGGTCGTTCTGCCACCTCAGTTCAATATCAATATCCATCTCCTTTGCCTTGAGCTTGCGAACTTTCTTCCCATTTTCTACAACGTCTTCATAGGGGAACTTGATCTCGTAGTTTTCTATTTTTGTCTGAAGCGGCATAAAGGTGTTTTCAACGATATAACCCATTTTTCTCTGCGCCCCATAAATCATCACATCGCTGGGCGCTTCACCGCCACGGCTGTCTGTGCATTGAAGCATATAGATCTTAGTGTCAGAGAATACCTCTTTGCCATCCTTTGTCTTTGCGGTCACATCCAGGACCACTCTCTTGGAGGATGGTCAGCCATCGGGGATTCTGTGTCCAGCCTTATTTGTGATTTTCACCGTTAGATTCGTTTTTGGGATTAGATTGCCACTTCTTTCAAGGAACTGATATGGCGTGGCAATGATATCCACATCAAATGCCCTATTGGGCGCTTTCATGACAGTTTCACCCTGCGTAATGAATCCTGGCCACCTGTGAGAGCCTTTCTCCATATGGCATTCCTGACACGTCTTATTTCCGCCGGCAGGGATGTATGCGTGCAGATAGCTTCCGTAGAGTGTTGCGCACTGCGTTGGGGCCTTATCATGCAACGTAGGTCCAGCTCCATGGCAGCGGCCGCACATTACGGCTTCCTTCATGTTAGGACTTTTCTTCATTGAGGAGTATATCTTATCCGGATGCGTGCCCTCTTTTGTGCCGTACACAACGCCCTTTTCGGGCTTGCCATCCTGCCATTCCCGGATTATCGCCCTTTTATTATGGCAGACGAGGCAGTTAATGCCGAGCTTGCTGAGTGTCTGTTTGTCTTTTGCGAGAACTGCCTTTGCTATTTCCTTTGCAACATCATCAGTGGCGTCCTCCAACTGCGGCAAGTGGCAATCAGTGCACGGCTTAAGGTGTTCTGTAGTTACATCATCTGCACTCTTTACACCCGAGTGCTTCCATTTCATAAGGTCATTCAAATACCCCAGCGTGCCTCCAATGACACGTCCTGGTATTGCCCCCACCATCGCAGTGGCGTGAGCTGACTTCTCCCACTCTGCATAGATTTTTGCATGGCATTGCTTACATGAAGATACATCGTACATTTTAACGAGCTCGTCAATGGTCTTTGCCTTTTTCTCGGCGGCACTCACTGCTAAAGGCAATGCGGACAATGTCACGAAGAGCAACATAACTACAACTTTTCTTAAACTCATGTCTGTGACCTCCTTTACCTTTAAATTTAAATTTGCGGAAAATGGGAAATTGGTATCCGTTACTTTTATTTCACATCTGCATCACCCCCTCTCCCCTTAGGATGGCACTTGCTTCCATTGTTTCGTCAGCAAGCAGAAACAACACTTATAGAGTTTCAGACGCTTCTTTTGTATCACCAATCGCCTGTCTCACCTTCTCATCCTGACTGATTACAGTCTTGGGGGACGCTCTTTTTGAAAAGTTATAATAAGATACTCTGAATGAGGGTTTGATAACTTTATATAACCGGTAAAATCAACTTCGCATAATGCGCATTGAGCTTCATTGATTAATGGTATATCCTGAGCAGAGGCTGATATCGGGCTTTTCGCGTGGCAGACATCGAGGGTTGCTATTACCGAAACCTTGTTGTTGTCTGCAATAGTCACTTCAAATGATACTGGAACCAATATAGACAGCAGTATTGACAGGATTACAATAATCGCTTTCAAGCGCATACTATTTTTTAACATTATTTGCTCATGCTGTCAACTTGAAGTTATAACTTTAGGTTGCTTGTATGATTATTCTTATTTTTATTATTAAGCCTTTTCTTTTATAACCTCCACAATTACGGGCATATATTCCTTCTTTGTGCCTCTTTTCCGGAAAAGCAGCAATACAAATATCCCGATGATTAAACCGCCGATGCCGAATAATGCACTCATAATATCAGACGGTTTGCCGAATCGTTCTGCCAGATATGCTCCGAGTATCGCGCAGATTATCAAGAGCAGGACAGGAATCCCGAAGATAAACAAGGATGCCTTCATGTAAGCTACTGATTCGACCCGCACCTTTACTGTATCCCCCGCATTCGCATGTGCATGATTGATAGCGGCAAAGACAGGCTTCCCTCCTGTCAGTTCTTCGACTTCCTGAAGGCCGCACTTTGCGCATGCGGAGGTTCTTTCTACCTCTACAAATGCCTTATCACCTTCTATCCTGATAACCTTTCCGATGTCTTCAATCATTTTTTATCTTCAGAAG
>JBKBUA010000097.1:2545-7311 GCA_046290845.1 Thermodesulfovibrionales bacterium | reverse complement strand
CTTCCTATGACGGGTGGATAAAGCAATGAAAGTATCACAACAGCCTCTATGATAAAGAAAACTACAAAGAGTATCTCAATCAAATAATCAGGATAAAAACTCTTTTCCCTTTTTTCAGACATTAAAGACCTCCTGATATTCCCTGTTTCTTAACCATATGAAAGTGAGCCCAGAGCAGTAATGACATAACAAGAGGCAGGAAAAGCACATGAAGACTGTAAAACCTGATCAGTGTCATCCCGTCAACATCAGCCCCCCCTCTTAAAAGGTAAAGGAGGACCTTACCCATAAATGGAACTGTGCCGGCCATGGATGTTCCCACAACCGTAGCCCAGTATGCCTTCTGATCCCAGGGAAGCAGATAACCTGTAAACCCTGACGCAAGGGTATTTACGAATGTCAGGCTGCCCGCTATCCAGTTCAATTCCCGTGGAGGCCTGTAGGCCCTTGATATAAAGACCCTGATGGTATGAAGGATTATAAACACTATCAGCAGATTTGCTGACCACTTGTGCATTCCTCTTATGAGCCTGCCGAAGAGTACCTCATCATTTATCCTTGTTATGCTCTTGAAGGCCTCTGTTTCCGAAGGAATATAATAAACCGATAGAAAAAGTCCTGTTATGGCTGAGATGAGAAATAATGTGAAGGCTGCGCCACCGAGGCAGTAGGAATAATTAATCCCTGGCGGGATTTGTCTCTGAAGGAACCTTTTATGAGGCTCCTTAATGCCAAAACGAGAATCTAACCAGTCAAAGACCTTTCCCATTTCCTAAACCTTCAAGCCAATATAAATTATGCCTTCCCTTGTCTCGATGGGTAAACGGTTAAGCGGAGCAGGTGGTGGACCGCCTAAGACCTTGCCCTCGATGCTATATCTTCCACCGTGACAGGGACACAGGAATTCTCCCTTTATATCACTCCATTTTACGATACAACCCAGATGCGTACATACAGGCAGAAGCGCTATAAGCCCTGTCTCTGATTGGACGAGATAGATATAGGAATTTATCTTTCTGTCCCCTTTCTCATAGGAAAAATCTACTCTCTTTAAACCCTTTTCAGGTAGTTCTTCTTCCTTTGTAACAGGGATATATCTTAAGGTTTTTCCCTTTATTCTGAATGGATAGAGATAGGATAACAAAGGTATGATACTAATAGATAGGATCAGAAAGAATGACTTTGTAACCTTCTTTAAAAAGGCCCTTCTGTTCAATTTCTGTTTATTGCTTCCCTTAGTTCTTTGCCCACCTTGAAATAAAGGATGCTCTTTGCAGGGACCTCAACGGTCTCTCCTGTCTTTGGATTCCTTGCTGTTCTCGATTTTCTCTTCTTGAGCCTGAAATTGCCAAAACCCCTTATCTCAACCTTTTCCCCCCTCGATAAGGCCTCCTTCATACTCTCAAAGACGGTCTCAACGATTATCTCTGTCTGTTTCCTTGTTAGTTCATTGATATTCTCTGAGACTTTATCTATAAGTCCTGATTTTGTCATGTTACCTCCTTTTTAAGGTGAAACTACATATTTTATCCTTAATGTTGGGAAAAGGTCTGTCAGTTCCTTCGGGAATTGACCCCTTAATAGTTCTATAAGTGAAAACCTCTCTTTCTTTGTTATGACCTCCGGCTCGCCTTTAATCCCTGCTAATTTTGAGGCGGCCTTTATTGCGTCTTCAAGATTGCCGAGCTCATCTACAAGGCCGATCTTTTGAGCCTGCCTTCCTGTAAAAACCCTCCCATCAGCTATTTTTTTCACATCCTCCGGAATCATCTTCCTACCATCAGCAACAGCGGTGATGAATTGTTCGTGCACATCGTCGAGAACCGCTTGGAGTATCTCTCTTTCTTCCTTTGATCTCCCTCTGAATACAGAGGCTATATCCTTATGCCTTCCACTTTTTATAACATCTGTCTTTATTCCAACCTTATTCATTAATCCCTCTATGTTTGGTATCTCCATTATTACACCTATTGAGCCTGTCAGGGTTCCTGGGTTTGCAAATATCCTTGTTGCAGGAGATGATATGTAGTAGCCTCCTGATGCAGCAATAGAACCCATTGAGACGACAACCGTCTTTTTACCCGCTGCCTTTCTTACCTCTTCATATATCTCCTGAGACGGTGCAACAGCACCGCCTGGGCTATCAACCCTCAGCACTATTGCCTTGACAGATGAGTCCTTTGCATAATTCTTTATCTCTTCAACGGCATTCTTGGAGTCAACTATTGGACCCTCGATTCGGACAAGTGCAACCTTTTCACCGATGGGAACATTTTTCTGTATCAGTGCAATAATAATCGTGAGGAAGAAGAGCAACACGAGCAGGCCTGTTAGAAAAAGACAGAGCTTTTTCACGATTTTTCCCCCTTAACGTATTTCATGCTAAGGCCTATCTTCCTTTCATCGGTATCAATCTTTATAATCCTCGCAATAATCTCATCGCCCTCTTTGTAAGGTTCCTCTCTCTTAAGAATCTCAGAGGAATATACAAGACCCTCAACCTCACCTTCGATCTCAACGAAAAGGCCGAACTCTGTAGATTTCAGTACCTTACATCTCACCTCTGTACCGAGGGCGTATTTTTCTGGTATCTCCTTAAGCCATGGGTCAGGGGTTAGTTGTTTAAGACCGAGGGCTATCCTCTCCTTATCAGGCTCTATATTTAATACAATGGCCTCGATCTTTTGCCCCCGCCTCAGGATCTCTGAAGGATGATTTATATGCCTTGTCCAGGACATATCTGATATATGGATAAGACCATCAACTCCCTCGGGCAGCCCTACGAAGGCTCCAAACTCTGTTAGGCTTCTCACCTTTCCTGTTACCTTATCTCCTACCTGATATTTCTTTGATACAACTTCCCATGGACTTGGCTTTAGTTGCTTGATGCTTAAGGATATCCGCCTCTCATCTTTGTCAACCTTAAGAACTATTGCATCTATGAATTCCCCAACCTCAAGGTACTTGGATGGGTGTTTTGGTCTTGGTAGCCAGTCCATCTCGGAGACATGTACAAGGCCCTCAACCCCCTCTTCAAGTTCTATAAAGGCCCCATAATCTGTGATGCTCGTAACCTTTCCCTTTACCCTGAGTCCAACCGGATACTTTTCATTAACTGATAACCATGGATCAGGTCTTTTCTGTTTATATCCGAGGGTTACACGCTCATTCTCTGGGTCAAATTTTAGTACGATGACCTCGATACTGTCGCCGATCTTAAACACCTCTGAGGGGTGGGATAACCTCCCCCAGGATATATCAGAAATATGAAGGAGACCATCAATGCCACCGAGATCAACAAAGACACCATAATCGGTTATATTCTTTACTACACCTTTTAACCTCACCCCTTCTCTTAACTTTCCGAGGGTCTCCATCTTCCTTTCCTGTCTTTCTTCCTCTGCTGCTGCCTTTCTCGATACGAGGACAGAAGACTTTTTCTGGTCGAGCTTTAGTACCTTAAACTTCATTGTCTTTCCTATTAAGGAATCGATCTCCTTAAGGGATTTATTGTCAATCTGTGAAGCTGGGAGGAAGGCCTTGATCCCGAGAATATCGACATTAAACCCGTTCTTTGTCTTTCCACATATAAAACCTTCCAGGAGTTGCCCTTTTTCGAGCGCTGATTCGAGCGATTCCCAGGCCTTGATCTTTAACGCCTTTTCCCTCGATAAGAGGACGATCCCCTCTGAATCCTGAATATCAACAACATAGACATCGAGGGTATCATCTATATTTACAGACTGAAGTTCAGTTGGTGTGAACTCTTCAGCAGGGATAAACCCTTCTGATTTATAACCTATATCCACCATGATACCATCATGTCTAACATGGATTACTCTACCCTTAAGAATCTCTCCCTCTTCTATCCTGTGGAAGGTCTCGGCATAGAGTTTCTCCATCTCATTGTTCTTAATCTCCATCTCCCTTTATTCCTCCTATATCCTTAATCTTTCTCTCTACTTCTCTTATAATCCATTCTGGTGTTGAGGCACCAGCTGTCACGCCAACCCTACTAATACCTTCAAACCATTCCTCTCTCAATTCTTCTGCCATCTCTATATGGTGGGTCCTAATCGGTATTGATCTGCAGAGATTGGCAAGCTGGGTTGTGTTTGCGCTGTTTCTGCCTCCAACAACTATCATTATGTCCACTTTTCTTGCAAGCTCCTCTGTCTCCTTCAACCTTAGGGCTGTGGAATTACAGATTGTATTATAAATCTTTAACTCTTTTGAATGCTCAATAAGCATCCCTATAAGTAGCTTCAAGTTATCGAGGGGCTGGGTAGTCTGAACAACCACGCCAACCTTGTTCTTCAATCCCCTCAGGGATTCATGGGTCAGTTCCTTTCCATTTATAACAATTGCATCGTCACCAGCGTAACTCACCAGTCCCTTTACCTCGGGATGCTCCCTGTCGCCGAGTATTATGACCTGATGACCCTCATCCCTAAGAAGTTTAGCATAATTCTGTGCCTTTTTTACAAATGGGCAGGTTGCATCGATTATTTTGTAGCCCCTCTTTGATGCCTCCTCAAGAAGAGTAAGTGGTATGCCATGGGTCCTTATTATGAGTGTCTTTATATCATCCCTGTTTATATTATCAATTGGAATAACCCCCCTCTGAGAAAGTCTCTCAATTACCTGAGGATTATGGATTATAGGTCCAAAGGTATATAGGCCTTCTGTCTCGCTTTCTGATCTCTCAAAGGCTATATCTACAGCCCTTTTTACACCAAAACAGAATCCTGCCCTTTTGGCGACTA
>JBKBUA010000097.1:0-2445 GCA_046290845.1 Thermodesulfovibrionales bacterium | reverse complement strand
CTCGCTTTCTGATCTCTCAAAGGCTATATCTACAGCCCTTTTTACACCAAAACAGAATCCTGCCCTTTTGGCGACTAAGATCTCCATTCAGTATACCTTCTGTTCTGAATCGAGCTTTGTTATCGCCTTCATTATATCCTGTGCAACCCTTTCCTGAAAATCCTTTTCAACCTCGCTACCGCTCCCCTTGTCTTTTTGAATTATTAAGGGTTTACCGAAGACAACCCTTATCTTTGCAGGTCTTATAAATCTGGCACCTACAGGAAAGGCCCTTTCGGTCCCTCTTATAAGGGCAGGAACCACAGGAACCCCGCTCATTGTGGCTATTAATCCAATCCCTCTCTTTGGATCAAGAAAATTTCCGTTCTCGCTCCTGCCGCCTTCCGGGAACATAACAATCAATTCACCCCTTTTCAATCTATGAACAGCCTCCTTTATTGTCGATGGGCGGGGTCTCCCCCTTTTAACAGGGAATGAGAAGGCTGCCACAAAGGTTCTCAGCAGGGGAATCTTAAAAAGACCCTCCCTTGCCATGTATGTTGCCTGTCTCTTAAGGGCCACACCAATTACAGGGGGATCGAGGTAGCTACTGTGATTCGCTGCAACTATGACTCCGCCCTCCTTAGGCACATTCTCGGCACCTCTAACCTCGAGACAAAATAAAGATCTGAATACTATCCTGAATAAAACCTTAAAGAATAGATAAAAGAACCTCTGCACAGTATAATCTTGTTCTCCTGAATCTTACTTTATGAAACTTAGCATCTCCTCGATTACCTCTTCGATCTTCTTATTTGAGGTATCTATTATAATAGCATCTTTTGATGCCCTGAGGGGAGCTATATCCCTCTCCTGATCCCTTTTATCCCTTTCCCTCACATCTCTTATAGCCTCGTTTATTGTTATATCAATGCCTTTATCCTTTAACTGTTCAAATCGTCTCCTTGCCCTCTCATCCTCCGAGGCGGTTATAAAGAACTTCTTCCAGGCATCAGGAAAAACAACGGTCGTCATATCCCTTCCCTCAGCAACCAAATCACTCTCTCTTGCCATGTCCCTTTGGATATGGAGGAGAAAGTCTCTTACAACCTTTCTCGCAGAAAAAACAGATGCATAATGACCAATCTCTGTTGTCCTTATAATCTCGGAGACATCTTCATCTGATAGATGCCCTATTGTAGATGACTTGTTGCCTGAACCTTTTATAAATACCCTTTCTTCTTTAAAGGTTATAGAGAATCCATCCAGTGCATGCTTAATCTCCTCGTCTGTGCTGTTTTCGTTAAGCCCTTTTCGTCTTAAATAAAGCGCTGTAGCCCGATACAGGGCACCTGTATCAAGATACTTAAAGCCCAGTCTCTCGGCAAGGAGCCTTGATACAGTGCTTTTGCCAGCACCTGATGGCCCATCTATAGCTACTACCCTACCCATATGTAGATACAATAGGCTTTAGGCTTAAGGCTTTTGGGCTTATAAGAATCTATACATCCCCTAAAATAAAGTATAGTGAAATCTTCAGAAATCAACCTTAAGCCTACAACGATCACCCTTCACCAAAATTTGAAACATTAAGCTATATTAACATATTACCTGTGTTAAACTATCCTGCATGAATGGTAAGGACAGGATAGCAAAGGCAGCAGGCGCCATGTCTGTTGCTACCCTAATAAGTCGTGTCCTCGGTTATGTAAAGGATATGATCCTTGCGAGATATTTTGGGGCTACAGGTCTCTCTGATACCTTCTTCGTTGCCTTCAGGATCCCGAACCTGCTAAGGGAACTCTTTGCAGAAGGCTCCATGTCCTCAGCCTTCATACCTGTCCTGACAGAATACAATACAAAGGAAGGCTTTTATGAGGCGAAAAGACTTGTCAGGATTACCTTTACATTTCTTTCCATTCTCGTGGGACTCATATGTATTACAGGGATAATATTGACCCCTCAGATCGTCTCTATTATAGCACCTGGTTTTCTTAAAGACCCTTTAAAGTTCAATCAGACAGTGCTTCTTACGAGGATAATGTTTCCATTTCTGCTCTTCATAAGTCTGGCCTCAATAGCGATGGGGGCCCTCAATACCAGAAAGGTCTTTTTTGTGCCTGCCTTAGCACCGGCGATGTTGAATATCATGATAATAATTACAATACTTCTATTCGCAGAGAGTGTAAAGGAGCCAATAGTGGTTGTGGCAGCAGGCGTAACACTTGGAGGTCTTGTGCAATTCCTCTTCCAGCTTCCCTCTTTTTTTAGGTCAGGGTATGACCTCAGTCCTGATTTTCATTTTCGGCATTCAGGTCTTAAAAAGGTATCTTTATTAGTAATGCCTGCAACTATGGGTATGGCTGTGGCTCAGATAAATATATTTGTCAGCACCATACTGGCCTCTTACCTATCACAGGGAAGCATTACCTATCTCTATTATTCGATGAGGCTCATTCAGTTCCC
>JBKBUA010000096.1:5338-7398 GCA_046290845.1 Thermodesulfovibrionales bacterium | reverse complement strand
CATGAGATACACCCTGAACGGCCTTCTCTTTCACATAAAGCCGGGGGGTGTAATAAATGTGGTTGGGACGGATGGCCACAGGCTTGCACTTATCATTAAGGAGACAGGCCACAGTATAAAGGATGAAAAGAAACTGATTATTCCGAGAAAGGCTGTGGGGGAGTTAAGGAAGTTTGCGGGCCTTGCCGTCAGCAAGGTTATTATGAAAATAGGGAAGAACCACGTATTATTCAAGATTGACGAAACAGACTTTCTCGTGAGATTAATTGAAGGGACCTATCCGAATTATGAACAGGTAATACCCGTAAATGATAAGGTGCTTAAAATAAAGAGAGAGGAATTCCTGAAGACCTTAAAGAGGGTATCCATAATGTCGAGGGAATATAGCAGTGCTGTAAGGATGGATATCTCCAGTGGTCTCCTTGCTGTTGCCTCGACTAACCCTGACCTTGGAGAGGCAAGGGATGAGATTGAGGTTGACTACAATGGAGATGCCATGGAAATAGGATTCAATGCCAGATATATTATAGACTCCTTATCGGTAATGAAAGGGGATGTTGTTTCCTTTGCACTGCATGATTCATTGAGCCCCAGTCTGCTGATGGAGGAAGGAGAGGAAAATTACAAATGCGTTATTATGCCGATGAAATTATGACATAATATCTAATAACACCTATAGCCCCACGGCGGTACCATTGGTCACTGCTGTGGGGCTTTTTTTATTTTAAAAGAAAGAAAAAGGAGGTAATTATGAAAAGGACAAAAAAAATGAGGTTGGGTGATGTCGTGGGGTGGAAAAGAGTGATGGCGTATATTGAATACTTAAAAATGACGAAAAACGCTGATGAGATGGATAGATTTTGTGAAAAAAATTTTAAGAAAATAAGAAAGGAGAGGATACATGGCAAGGCTGGAATCTGAGGGGAAGATGGGGTTTTACCCTACCCCGAAAAAATCTTTAGGGTATATAAAATATTTTCTTCTTTTTTATGCTTCGGATTGTACTAAAAATATTCATCTCCTTGACCCCTGCTGTGGGGAAGGAGAAGCTCTAGATTTTTTCATTTGCCCTATGGGGGTGAGATGGGGAATAGAACTTGACCCCGTTAGGGCAGAGAAGGCATCAAAAACGCTGGATCATGTAATTCAGTGTTCTATCTTTGATGCCAGGGTAAACCCCCTAGGGAGGATGGGGCTGTTATGGCTCAACCCTCCCTACAGCAGCGATGAAGGTGAAAGGACCGAAATGAAATTCTTAAAGCACGCCATAAAATGGCTCGCAACCGACGGCGTGCTGGTATTTATTGTTCCTGAAGTAATATTTGAGAAAGAGTCCAACAGAAGGTGGATTTCAGAACACTTTAAAGACATAAGAGTCTTCCGGCTTTCAGTGGAAGACTATCCCAGATTCAAGCAGGTAGTTCTCTTCGGGGTCAAGAGGTCTGAGAGGGTTGAGGACCCTGAAGAAGTATTCTCGCCCCCACCCTATCAGCACATTGAAGTATCCAATATCTCACCGTACATAGTCCCGGTAACAGACGGGCCTACCATATTTCAAGCTGGGGACGGGGTTACAGAAGAGGACGTGAGAAAAAACAGGGAAAACGTCCTCAAAAAGTTAAAAGAGATCGGTTTTTTACAGGACACAGAATCGCTCACAATAAGACCGATCTTCCCCCTGAGAAAAGGGCACCTTGTCTCGCTGATTACCTGCGGGGTGATCAACGGCAAGGTGGAGATAGGGGATAATTTTCTAGTGATAAAAGGGTTCTCTGATAGGGTAGAAACCGTTAGGGAAACCGACAAAGAAAAGATAATAACAAACACATACCGGGTCGGAATCAGGGTAATGGGTCCTGACGGCTGGTATGATGTCACATAGGAGATTTATGGAAAAAATAAGGAAAATAATAAGTGAACTGACAGGGTTGTATTCAGACATGTGTCTGTACACATCTGAATACAGCCGTAACTATATGTATCTACTCTCCTTCTATGGAACTACACAGGAGGTGAAGGCTGTAGCCTCAAGGATTGCAAGTTTCAGGGAGATAGAGGCT
>JBKBUA010000096.1:0-5238 GCA_046290845.1 Thermodesulfovibrionales bacterium | reverse complement strand
TACTCTCCTTCTATGGAACTACACAGGAGGTGAAGGCTGTAGCCTCAAGGATTGCAAGTTTCAGGGAGATAGAGGCTGATGACGGAACAAAACTCTTACGGACATATGCAAACCTGAGATTTGCGTCAAAGTCTATAGGGTATGGTAAAAACCACTGTCTCCTGTGGGTTGAGGGAGTAAAAGATAAAATTATTATATATTCCAGGGAAGAAGATAAATACAGGGCTCTGGAACAGGCCCTATCTAAAAGAAAAATCCCATTCCTGAAGGAATGGGTGACTGAAATAGACAAATTACTTCTTAAAAGCGGGCACCTTACCATACTGAGGGGGTGGGGAATCTTCGGTTATGAGTGCAACTGGGAAGATGACGAGATAACCGATATTCTCTACAAAGAAATATACAGGAGGAAAAATGAGATTAAAGGAATTCATAGGGAAGTACGGGACTCACTTATCAGAAACGATAGATACTATAGTGAGGCCCGTATATAACCCATTGAACCCTGGAAAGGTATCTCATTACGAGGGAAAAATAAAAAATCTTCTCCGAAGACCCTTCAGGGTCCAGGAAGAAGTAATTAAGGGGATGTCGAAGGCCCTTTACGAAGAAAGGCTGAGACATCTCTTCCTCGTCGGAGAACAGGGAAGCGGGAAAACCTTTCTCTCCCTATCAATAGTGGCAATGTCACCTCGGCCACTCAGGGTGTTGGTGGTATGTCCCACACACCTTGTAGAAAAGTGGAAGAGGGAGGCATTGAACACCCTCGATTGCACAGTTACTGATCTTAACAAGAAGAACGTAATTACTGTGCTTGAGGGATTTAAAGGGAAAAAGGAAACACCTGACCGTCCTGAAATATACGTCATCTCCAAAGAGAGATGCAAACTGGGGTACGGTTGGGTACCTGCATTCCATCTAAGAAAAAATAAAAAAGTGCCTCAGTGCCCCTCATGTGGGGAAAAACTGAAGGACGAAAAGGATAACTACTTTTCAACAACAGACCTATCCCGCAAAAAACATTTTTGCGGGAAGTGTGGTAGCGCACTGTGGCAGGCGACCAGCAAACTGAGGAGATTCCCACCAGCAGAATATATCAAGAAGTATCTTAAGGGATACTTTGACCTGGCAATCTTTGACGAGATCCAGGATTACAAAGCTGGGGGGACCTTACAGGGTGTGGCCATGGGAAACCTGGTCAGTTCTGTAAGGATGTCAATATCCCTTACCGGGACGCTGAACGGGGGGTATGCAGACGATATATTCTATCTGTTATACAGGACATCCCCGGAAGAGATAAAGAAGGATGGGTTCCTCTACGGGGAATCCACTAAGTGGGTCGAGACATTCGGGACCCTGGAAAGAGTCCAGCCTATAGAAGAGAGAAACAATTACTATGGCAGGGGGACAAGAAAGACTGCTATAGTAAGGAAAAGACCCGGAGTGTCCCCCCTCGTGGTGGGAAAATACCTGTTAGGTAAGGCCTGTTTCATCAGGCTTGCCGACATAATAGATGGACTGCCACCCTATGAAGAAAATGTGGTGGCGGTCAGGATGTCTGTTGATCAGGGGGAAGAATACAAGGCCTTCAGTGAGAAACTGAAGGACCTTGTAAGAAAATATAGGACGAAAGCGATGTCCTCAATGCTGCAGGCGTTGCTTTCGTATCCTGACTCATGCGTTGCCTTTGCAGAAGAGGTAAAGATCAAGACAGAAGAGGGCATCGAGGCAGTGAGAGCTCCGCTGATAAAAAGCGAGCAACCACTTCCGAAGGAAAGAGAGTTAATTGATCTCATAAAAAGAGAGAAGGCTCTCGGTCGGAAGGTGCTCATCTATCTCGTATTTACAAATACGAGAGACATAAGACCCCGTTTAAAGGAAGTCCTTAAGGACTTTAAGGTTGGAGTACTCGATGCTTCGGTGAACCCCCTGAAGAGGGAGGCATGGATTGAAAAGCACGCAAAGGATGTGGATGTGCTTTTAGTCAATGCCGAACTCGTCAAGACAGGGCTTGACCTCTACGACTTTTCAACAATAGTTTTCTACCAGGTGGGGTATAACATCTTCACCTTGAGACAGGCGGCGAGAAGGTCGTGGAGAATAGGTCAGGTAAAACCGGTGAAGGTATATTTCTTCTGCTACCAGGACACTATGCAGGAGGTGGCACTGTCCCTGATAGCGAAGAAACTTGAAACCGCCCTTCTGGTTGAGGGGGATCTTCCTGAAGGTCTTGCTGAGTACAGTTCCAGCGGTGGCGATATAGTTGAGGAGATGGCCAAGGTTCTTACGGGAGAAAAAGGTTACACCTCGGCAGAAAAAGCCTGGGGAGCCTTCAGGAAAAAAGAGATAGAAATGCAACTGGGGCTTAAAGAAGAACAGCGCATAATTAATGAGACTATAACAGGAAAACCATCCGCATCCACCACGGTTGTAGACAACGTTGTCGTAAAAGTAAGTATCATAGACACAAAAAAGAAAAAACAGTCAAGGGTTGAGGTGGAATATGGCAATCTTGATAGTATACTGGATGGTCGGGTGGCCCAGTTCGCAATGTTTTAAAAGAAGGTAAAAGGGGGAGATATAAACTCCCCCTTTTTTTTATTGTATAATAGCGGTCTTGACTGTGTTTGGCATTAGATTTTTGAACTCTTTTTTTCTCTCATACATTTCGGCATCTGACTTTTTAATAAGTTCTTCCGCTGTCTCGAAACCATCATATTTACCTATCCCGACACTTGCCGATACCGTGTAACCGCCAGGTGCCTGTTCGGAGGTAAGTTCAATTCTTCTTGCTATCTCTATAACTCTGTGTTCTTCGAGGCCCGGAATCACACAGACAAACTCATCTCCCCCGTATCGATAGGCATTTCCGAAACCTTTAACATTCTTTTTTATCTCGAAAGCCTGAGACCTCAGCACCCTGTCTCCCATGTCATGCCCTAAAATATCGTTGACAACTTTGAAGTTATTGAGATCTATAAAAAGAATCCATAAGTTAGTACTGGTCTTTCTGGAGATTTCCATCAGGTGTCTCAGATCCCTGAACAGGGTCCCCCTGTCATACAGTCCTGTAAGGGGGTCACGACCGTCTATCTTCTGTTCTCTTCTTTTGATATGGTTCACAACCACTGCCCCGGTGACAAGAACCCTCTCTATCAATGCCTTTGAAGGCTTTGCATCGCTGTTCAGGCCTATCAACCACTGCATATGTGATTTGTAAAGCCATATACTGCGGGCATTCTGTTTCAACTTCCCTGGTACCGGGATATCGTACTCCCATATCTTTATACCGCCCTTTTTACCGATCCTATCAGAACGGTATGAACCGACCACCGCATCAAAATAATCGGTTTTACCATCAGTGGAAAGAAAAGCACCACGGGCCGGGGTAGCAAAACAGAGTGCATAGAGAATTATGTCATAGACATCAGCTACAGTTTCGGCACGTTGCAGTAGAATTGTTGTGGCATTTATTACTGTATTCACCTTCATGAAAATATTATAAAAAGTGTTATTTTGAGAATGTGAAACCTTTCACATAACAGGCGGTTTATTCAGTCTCATCACGCAGTATATTCTGTATACCAGCACTGAGTTGGCGATGCCTGTTGAGTACAGTATTGTTTCCGGTCTGAATCCATTCAGATAGAATTCAAGAGGCATTGCAATGTAAAGGAGAGGCATAAATAACAGGCAAACGGGGACAAGTTTTCTTGCCGTATGGAAGGCTGTAACAGAAGGGACCCTGACATCAAAAATATCTGACTTTTCTATACCTGTATCCACAACGGCCAGCAGATAGGCAAGTAAAAGTAGAGGGGCAATCTCAAAAAACAGGAAAGTTTTTAAGATAAAAAAAAGAACGTAATACTGCATTTCCGGGTTGAGTCTGGCAAGAGAAGAAGACATCTGGCTCAGTAACTGTTTAACCTGAACCTTGTATCTTACAGTTGTGAACACGTCATCGATAAGTTTAATCCTGTCATCGCCGGGTATACCGGAAAAGATATAAAACCCCCCGATAATTATTGCCACCGCAACAACGGTATTAACAATAAATGGTTGTTCGACTTCCTGCTGTTTTCCGTCACTCATCCTTGAGGGCCTCTTCTTTTTTTATACCCTTTATCGCGTAATAACTGAGTTTACAATTTTCCATCAGGGGGATTCTGATCTTAAACACTCTTCCTCCTGACAGCATGAACCCCTGTCCTTTGGGCAGTTTTAGAAGCCACGAGGGATCAACGAGGGGGGTGCTTTTTTCACTCATACCGTAAGAGTATGATGATCTGAAAACCGAACTGCTGTTTGTGTTGAGATCAGGGGAAACAGAAAAACCGGTATTTTCCTGTCTTACCGAGACATTTCCTGCTGCATCCGAGAAAATCTTTGCCGTTGCCATATCGGTAACCCTGAGCCATAACTTGTTATTTAAATTGTCAAAGATCTGTTGTGCTTTGGCATGTGTTTTCAGTTCGCTTTCGAGGTCTGCGACGGACTGTGAAGCGAGAAATATCCTGATTCCAGCACCGCCGGCCTTGTTAAGGAGATTGATAAATGAGGCATCTACCACCTCGGAAAACTCATCGATAATCAGATTGACGTGGCTTTTGTTAGTCATATAGCTGTATTTTGCCCCCACAAAGGACGTAAAATCCTGCACGACCATCCTGATCACTGCTTTTGCTGTGTCCCTCATGGAGAGGGAACCAAACAACATGTAAACCACCTTATGATTTTTGACAGCCCTTTCCCAGTCAATCTCAGTGCCATCTGCCGACCGTTCCGAAAGGAGAGTCCCCACTTCACCGATGGCAAGCTTGTTTAACACAGGTGTAAGAGAGGCTATCATCTTCTGGAAATGTTCCTTTGGATGTTTGGCAAGGACGAGAAGGTCATCCGTTGCTGTATTGTGGACATCCGGCATCCTGTGATACAGTCTCATAAAGTCATCTATTTTTGAGTCAGTGTCCTCAATAAGATGTCTGACATCTTCGTACCTGCCATGTCGCCTGAAACTCTCAACAATACACATTCTTGTCAGTTCCTCGGTCTTTGCAAGCGAATAAGTAGAGAGAAGTCTGATGTTCGGTCTTATGTTCAGAAAGAGCATGGCGTTAGTAATAACCGAGATAACCTGCCATGCAAAGGCCTTGAACGATTCAGAATCGCCACCTGACGGCAACAGCATAGCTATCCTGTCGGGTATCTCGTTTGGTATAGTGAAGTTTCTGAGGG
>JBKBUA010000095.1:4415-7442 GCA_046290845.1 Thermodesulfovibrionales bacterium | reverse complement strand
TCCCTCTTTTTAATCAGTAACAGTGAATCATCTGAATTCAAAAAAAACCTTATCAAGGTTAAGGAATCGAAAATCCTCAAAGCACGGATCGGCTCTGACCCTGACGCGATAGGTGTAATAACTCTCCCTGAGGCAAATCCTGAGGGACCCATGAGTTTTGCCCTTAGTAAGAATGAGGAGATTTATATCCTTGACCAGATAAATAGAAGGATACAGGTCTTTAAACAGGGCAAAAGAATTAAGACCATACCAATACCTGAAGAAACATTTATTGATATTGAACTTTTACCTGGTGGAAAGATAGTGCTACTTGACAGCACTGTTAAAAAATCGGTTTATATAATTGACTTTCGAGGTAAGATAATCAACATAATCCCGTTAAAAGGAAGGCTCATACCCGATGTCTCTCTAGTTGCAGGTATTCAGGTAATAGAAAAAGGACAATGGGCAGGTATATGGGTGAACATTGATGGTAGATCTGTCATGATTGCTGACCATAATGGTACTGAAGTAGAAAGGATATCTGTCCCTGGCATATTTTATCAGGATGGAACAGGGATCTTTGATGTGGAAAAGATCGGTGGGGCTACAGTCACACTAAAGATTTACGAGAAAGGTTCACTGTCAAGATTCAACTCTTCCGACTTATTCCTTAATGTTGAAATTATTCACATAATCGGGATCGGTACCGACACTAATGGAAAGATATATCTTGGTCTTTTCACGGATGAATCAGAAAATAAAACAGAGAAACTCTCTAACTACATAGTTATAATAAATTCCGGGCTCCAGGAGATCGGAAGGTTCAAGTTAGACCTTCAAAAAACATCTCACGAAATATGGCGTCCTATCAGGATATCAGCTGATGGATATGTTTACCAATTAGTGGTGAATAAACATAGTGTTTATATAAAGAAGTTTGAACCATGAGGGATTTTCCCTCAGAACGGGAAAAAATCCCGAAATTTAAGGAGGCGCCAATGAACATAGTAGAAAGGGCAAAGGGTATTATCTTAAAACCAACTGAGACATGGAAGGAGATCAAGGAAGAGCAAGTTACCATAGGAGAACTGTATAAATCCTATGCGGTTGTGCTTGCTGCGATTCCCTCAGTCTCACAGTTTATAGGTAGCGGGTTGATAGGCTATTCCTTTATGGGTACTCATATAAGAATGGGCCTTGGCAGTGCCCTCGGTTCAGCCATAGTCTCTTATGTAATGTCACTTGTTGTTTTATACATAGTTGCCCTCATTGCTGATTCCTTAGCACCAAGTTTTGGCTCATCAAAAAACATCACTAACGCCTTTAAGGCTGTCTGTTATTCGATAACACCAACCTGGATAGCAGGAGTACTCTATATATTTCCGCCCCTCTCTGTCCTGGTCATCATAGCAGGTCTTTACGGAATCTATCTTTTTTACCTCGGACTTCCCCTTCTGATGGAAACACCAAAGGAAAAGGCATTAGGCTATGTGATAGTTGTTATAGTAATAACAATTGTCATTTATATTGTAATCGGTTTTATCACTGGAATGGTCTTCATGTCAGGGCCAATGGGAAGAGGAATGATGTAGGATAATCTTATGATTATCAATCCCACAAGAACAAACTTACTTTTCTTCAAAGAGAAGGCCACTGCCGTAAAAAACAGTGTCAGCATACTCAGGTCAAGAAGGAAGGCACTGATAAGGGAGTTCCTCGATACAGGCCTCGTATTCATCAGATCAAGGGAGGAGATAAGGAATATCTACAAACGAGCTATCTCTGAACTAAGCGTTGCTATAAACAGGGAAGGGAAAAACTTTATCGAGGCCCTTATACTGTCAACTGAAGAAAGGATAAATGTAGATATAGTAGAAAGGACGTTGTGGGGCCTTAAATACAGGGACGTTGTGTATTACGAAGATCCTGTCAGGAGGCCTGATGAGCGGGGTTATGACTTCGTCTCAACAACGACTCATCTCGAAGAGGGCATATACCACTATGAGCGTACAGTAGAGGCAATGTTGAATCTGGCGCGATATGAGAGTAAATTCAATAGGCTCGCCTCCGAGATAATAAGCACAACGAGAAAGATAAGGGTCCTCGAGGAGAGGATACTGCCTGAACTTATGGAAAAGATAAAGGTAATCTCAGAATACCTCAGCGAGAGGGAAAGGGAGTCTTATTACAGGTTAAAGCTGTTTAAGAGAAAAGGGTTAGAATGAAAAAGGTAAAGAAGGCAATAGGTGAAGTTAATGTCCTTAAAGGAGAGTAAAAAAACGAATTATGGTATAATTTTCTGAAATGGACTCAACCGAAATTTCTTACAGTATAAAATTGCCTGCCTTTGAAGGGCCCCTTGATTTACTCCTACATCTGATAAGGGAAAATAAGATAGACATATACGACATCCCCATCGCCCTTATTACTCATCAGTATCTTGAATATCTCGAAATAATGAAGGAACTGAATCTCGATATAGCGGGTGAGTTCCTCGTGATGGCTGCAACACTCATTCATATCAAATCAAGGATGCTGCTGCCCGTGGATGAAGATGTCCCAGAAGAAGAAAGGGAAGACCCGAGATTTGAGCTTGTCCAGAGGCTTTTAGAATACCAGACCTTCAAAGAAGCCTCCTTAGCCTTAAGAGAAAGAGAGATGGAATGGAGTAATGTCTTTGCCAGAACCTATGAGATAGAAGATGTAGATATGGAGGCTTCAGGTGAATTGAACCTTTTTGATTTAAGTCTTTTCGATCTGATTGCTGCATTCAAAAGGATACTTGAGAAAACACCCCAGGAAGAAATAACAATAACGAGAGAGACCCTTACTGTCAAGGACAGGGTAACTCATATACTGGAAATGGTAGAAAAGACCGAGGCCATAAGATTTGAAGAACTCTTTGATGGAAACAGATCACGACCTCGCCTTATCGTAACATTCATCGCCCTTTTAGAGGTACTGAGATTGGGACTCGTAAGGGTCTTCCAGGAGAGAGACTTTGGGACCATCTGGATTATAAATCCGAGGTGCGAGAGAACATCG
>JBKBUA010000095.1:0-4315 GCA_046290845.1 Thermodesulfovibrionales bacterium | reverse complement strand
CAGGGAGTAACGAAAAGTTCATCACATCCTTTTATATCTCCCTTTTTGTAATGGATAACACTACCTGTCTCTTCCTTAATCGCCATTAACTCCTTAATATCCAGCCCGTCAGGATTTGAGATACATCCCTTGGTATCACTCACAGCAACGATTATGGCACCCTTTTCAGATAGAAACATTGCCGCTGCCTTACCAACGCTTCCAAAGCCCTGAATAGCAACCGACGCACCCTTCAAATCTATCCCGGAATAGGGACAGGCGACCTCGGCACACTCAGAAAGTCCAAAACCAGTAGCTCCCAGTTTGTCGAGCGGAAGCCCTCCTATCTCCTCGGGCAAACCAACAGCCCTCTCTATCTCATCATAAATCCAGGCCATGCATTCCTCATTGCTTCCCATGTCAGGCCCCGGGATATAATCATGAAGGTCTCTTATGGCCCTCGCAAAGAGCCTGAAATAATGCTCCTTTTCTGTCGTTGAGGGATCAGCCACTATCCCTGCCTTTCCACCACCATGGGGAAGCCCTGCAATCGAGTTTTTCATCGTCATCGTCCTGGCAAGCCTCTTGACCTCATCAACAGAGACATTAGTAGAAACCCTGACGCCGCCAATTGACGGACCGAGCGCAACATTATCAACAACTACAATTGCCACAAAACCTGATCTCGGAAAATACAACTCAATGACCTTTGATGGTCCAATCTCGTCAAATTCGAGTAAAGACACTGCTACCTCCTTAATGATAAAAATTCAACAATCGGCACTAATATTTTATTCCTCTTAAAAAGATTTGACAATCTTCTTTGCGATAGGTTATTTTAATATATCTCACATATTTATCCCTGCAAAAGCAGGGAGTAATCAATCGCGGGGTGGAGCAGCCTGGTAGCTCGTCGGGCTCATAACCCGAAGGTCGGAGGTTCAAATCCTCCCCCCGCCACTGTTCATACTGGGATTTCAACGAGTATCTTTTGATAATTGACCTTTGGAGTTGTTTTCTTCCTTCCATCCTTTGACTCCTTTATCTCTATCAGGCCGAGGTCAGAGAGAAAGTGAATATCATCAGAGACATTCTTTGTATCACGCTTCAGTATCTTTGCAAGTTCGTAAATAGATTCAGGATTGTGTTTTCTGATTGCCCTGAGGATTTTTAACCGCTGATCTGTGATAAGGCTTCTCATGACCTTCATGGATTCAAAGGAGAGAGTTGAACGGTTCTTTATGCTCTCACCCTTTGCGATTTTTTTCATGTCCTTCTTTATCTCTGAAATAAACTCATCCTCGGTCTGGATTTCGAGCCTTACATTTTTAACCTTCATCCTTAAACCTCCTTACATCATTGAAAAAATCCTCTATCAATGTATCGATATCCCTGAAGGTATATCGATACTCCTTACCCCTGTAATGCTTATGATCTCCCTTCCGCTCTGCGTTATCATATCCAACAACCCTTTTACCGTCTCTTACAAAAGCCAGCGAGTATTTAAACCCATGCGGTCTATCGCTATCTTTCTCTATCCTCCAAACTTTAATCTCTATAATATCGCCGTTTTCGTAAAGCCTTCTGAACATGTAATAAGGCTCTGCCTTCATATAGGTTATTATATACCTCTTATCTTTAAGATGCAATAAAAATTCTGCCCATGTCTCCACTTTTAGCATTGTTTTACATTGCTTTATTCTTTTAAATCGGCTCATAACCCGAAGGTCAGAGGTTCAAATCCTCCCCCGCCCCTTCATTTTTTATATCCTCTTTTTGATATACTATTTAAAGACGGTTAGAGCCATTTTGATTTCTTGATTATAGTGAGGCACCAGTGGATATATTCCAGAAGATAGCAGAGAGAAAGATTCAAGAGGCAATGAAAAACGGTGAGTTTGATAACTTACCAAACCATGGAAAGCCTCTCGATCTAAATGACGATATCCATGTACCACAGGATTTGCGAATGGCCTACAGGGTGCTCAAAAACGCAGGTTGCCTTCCCCCTGAGCTCGAATTGAGAAATGAGATTATCTCCCTTAGAATGATGATAGATTCCTTAGATGACGATAGAGAAAGAACTAAAAAGATCAGAGAACTCAATTTTAAAATCCTCAGACTGAATGAACTGAGGAAGAGACCTTTCAACTTAGAAGATTTCCCCGAATATGAGAGTAAGATCATCGATAAATTCATCCCTTAGCAATCCAAAACACACATTTTTGAGGCTAATATTGACTCAATTTCCTGCGGGAACGGTAAGAGGCTGATAAGGTGTTTTTATTTCTACGAATTCTGCTATAATTAAACATGAAGAAGGTTTTTAAATTCTTTATTCTCCTTTTTATTTTGTTCATCTCTGTTACAAGCGTTTTCCCTGAAAATAGAGAAAACGGCACTCTTCATTCTTACACCCCTTCACCCCTCAGCCTATCACGGGCCTATTATGAATTCATCCTCGGTTATGAGGATGAGCTATCAGGAAACTGGGCAGGGGCAATTAAACATTATAACGAGGTCCTCAGGTACGATCCTCGCTCTACATATGTAAAGACTCAACTGAGCTATGTATATCTGAGAATGGGAAAGATGGATGATGCTATTAAATTTCTCGAGGAGGCAATAAAGACAGACCCTGAATACATACCTTCTCTAATGCTTCTCGGACAGATTTACAGTACCCAGAAGAAATACAATGAGGCAATAGAAATCTATGAAAAGATTCTCAGAATAGATCCATCCCAGAATGATGTTTATCTCCTCCTCGGTGTTGCCTACGCATCTCAGGATAGAAACGAAGAGGCAATAAAGGCCTTTGAATCTCTCTTGAAAATAAGCCCTGATAATGTTATGGCCTTCTATTATCTTGGCTCGATATATGTGGATATGAAAGAGTATGATAGGGCCATTGATTATTTTAAAAAAGTAATAGATCTTAAACCAAACTTTGAGGCCGCCTACTTTAATCTTGGACTCATCTATGAAATAAAGGAAAATCTTCAAGAAGCAGAAAGCTTTTATAAAAAGGCCATAGAATTAAACCCACACAATCTAAGGGCAAAGGAAAGGCTCAGTCAGATCTATCTTAATAAAAAGGATGTTGACAAAGCTATAGAAGAACTGAAAGAAATACTAAAACAGACCCCTGCTAACATAGACGTGCACTTAAGGCTGGGATTGATTTATATCGAGGAGAAAAATTACGAGAAGGCGATAGAGGAATTAAGGATAGTCCTTGGCGCAAGACCCAATGATTTACAGGCAAGGTACTATCTCGGGCTGATACTCGAGGAGATGGAAAAATACGAGGAGGCGGAAGAAGAATTCAGAAAAATTATCCTCGCAGAGCCAAAAAATATAAATGCCTTTTTGCACCTCGGTTTTATCTATACAAAGTTGAAAAGATATGATGATGCCGTGAAGGTCTATGAGGAGGTTCTTACCTTTGAGAAGGGAAAACCCGAAATCTATAACTATCTCGCCCATACACTGATAGAGAAGAAGGACTATAAGAAAGCCGAAGAGGTTATCATGGATGGATTAAAGATCTTCGGTGAAGATGCTGATCTCAATTTCAATCTCGCCATTGTAATGGAAAAAACAGACAGATTTAATGAGATGGTAACACATCTAAAAAAGGTCATAGAGATAGACCCAAAACATGCCGATGCCCTCAACTATCTCGGTTACAGTTATGCTGATAAGGGAATAAACCTCGAGGAGGCTTATTCTCTAATAAAAAGGGCTCTGGATGTAAAACCTGAAAGTGGATATATAATAGACAGTCTTGGATGGGTTTATTTCAAGATGGGGAAATATGATGAAGCACTCAAATATCTAAGAAAAGCTCTCGAGATTGTAAAGGATGACCCTGTTCTTTATGAACATTTAGGCGATGTTTATGAAGCTATGGGTAAATATAATGATGCTATAGATTTCTGGAATGAATCCCTTAAATTTCAGGATAAGGAAGAGGGACTGAAGGACAGAGTCGAGAAAAAGATAGAGTCAGCAAAAAAAAGAATGGTTGATTCGGTAAAATAGATGATCGCTCCTTCACCGCTTCACCCTTTCACCACTTCACCTATTACACATTCATCAATCGTTTTGAAGGCACCTGCAAAAATAAACTGGTTTCTCATCATAAAGGGTCTCAGAAACGATGGTTATCATGAGATAATAAGCCTGATGCAGAGGGTCTCAGTCTACGACGAGCTAATATTTGAACCCTCTGATAAGATGGAGATAATAACAGAAGCTAACATACCCTTTGAGGAAAATCTCATCTATAGGGCTGCGATCTTAATAAAAAACAGATTTCAGACTCTCAAAC
>JBKBUA010000094.1:2763-7522 GCA_046290845.1 Thermodesulfovibrionales bacterium | reverse complement strand
GTAACAGGGGGAATAAAAATCTCCTCATCTCTAATCCTCCTTTCTTATGAAATAATTAATGTGCCTCTTCAACAGCACCAGCAAGATAAAGGGCCGTCAGAAGCACAAAGACAAAGGCCTGAATAACACTAACAAGTACACCCAGACCGAGTATTGCAACAGGGACAATCACAGGTGCAAGAAGGCCGAGGGCAAAGAGAATCATATGTTTCGCTATCATATTCCCAAAAAGCCTCACCGAAAGAGTAACAGGCCTGACAAGATGACCTATAAATTCGACAAAGAACATTAGTATCATAAGTGGTAGTGCAGCCACAGAGCGAATTGGCCCCAGGAAATGATTGATATATTTAAAGCCGTGAACCTTAAGCCCGTAATAATGTGTTGCGAGAAACACTGGCACAGCCATTGATGCAGTCATATTTATGTTGCTCGTTGGAGAGGCAAATCCAGGAATAAGTCCCATAAAATTACAGACCAATATATAGAGGCCAATAGTCCCTATAAGGGGGAAGAAATGCCTGCCCCAGTGGTGGCCAATATTCTCATCGGCAAGCTTAAGAAGGGCCTCAACAAGCACCTCCATAAAATTCTGTATCCCCTTAGGAACGAGAGCCATCGAACCCCTTATCGCAAGGGATACACCTATTAAGATAATTGATGCCAAAAAGGCATAGGATACATAATGAGGCACAACATGGGGATTTACAATGATGTCCATTAATAAGGATTCTTCCTGCACTTTTAACCCTCCAATTCAGGATTCATCTATAGTAATAGAGAAGAACTCAAAAGTCAAGGCTTTAAGTGATTTAAAAATTAAATGACATTATGAGTGATTTAGAGAAAGGCGGAGAACCCTATCGATACCTGAAAGGTCTTTTATTACAGATAAAACTCTCATATTATACGATCTTGCTATATCTATAACGCCCCTGCTGTCGCCCACTTCGAGGAGAACCTCTCCCTTATCCATAAGGAAATCCCTGCAGCCTCCTATTATCCTCCTGTAATACTCAAGACCATCCTCTCCGCCATTCAGCGCCTCTAAAGGCTCCCAGTCCCTTATCTCTGGTTGAAGGGATTTAATGTCTTCACTCCTTATATAGGGTGGATTAGAGATTATCATATCAAACCTTATCTCTGGGCCTATCTTCAGGGGTTCATAGAGGTCCCCTCTAAGGAATCTGACATTTCTGACATCATTCAAAAGGGCATTTTCCTCAGCATAACTCAGGGCAGCCTCCGAGATGTCAACCCCGTAAACAAAAGATTCAGGAAGATGTCGGGCTATTGTTGTGGCAATACATCCACTACCTGTGCAGAGATCAAGTATATTTGCCCCGGAAGGTTTTTTGCTTTTTAAAATCCTTATCGCCTCTTCGGCGAGCATCTCTGTTTCAGGCCTCGGGATAAGGACACCCCTGCCAATATTAAATCTGAGACCGAGAAATTCCACATGACCGAAAATATATTGTAAGGGTTCCCTCTTCAACCTTCTTTGCAGAAGAGAATCTATCCTTCTGGAATCATCTTCTGTAATCTTGTATCTACCTGAATAGAGGGAAGTTCTATCAATACCAAGGGTTTCTGTTATCAGTATCTCAGCCTCTTTGGGAGCATCCTCAATGCCAGCGGTCTTGAGAATAGCTGATACCTCTTTTAATTTGTCGAGGGCGGTCATCGCCCCCCTTTATTATGCTGCCGCGGCCTTTGCAGCCTTTTTTGCTGCTGCAGCTTCAAAGACCTCCCTGGCATTGAAGGTGCCATCAATCGCCTGAACAGGACATTTGGCTGTACATATTCCGCAGCCTATGCATCTTTCCTGATCTATTGTATGTTTCTTCTTCGGCTCTCCTGATGCAGCATTGACAGGGCAGACCTTCATGCAGATCTGACATCCTATGCAGTTATCCATCACAAAGGCCTTTGACCTCTTTGGTATAAAGTCAACGATAGCCTTTGTAGGACAGGGCTCAACGCAGAGGCCACAGACCTTACATTTATCGAGGTCTATCCTCGATAGGTTATTTGTGACAGATGGAGCATCGAATGGACATATCTTTACACACTTACCACAGGCGATGCAGCCAACAGAACAGTTCTTCTTAGTCTCAGCACCCTTGTCTTTTGAATGGCAGGCAACGAGAACCTGACGGGAGGCAGGCAGAACCTCAATAACCTTCTTTGGACAGGCCTGTTCGCATTTTCTACAGCCTGTACACTTTGTTATGTCCACAACAGGAAGGTGGTCTTCATTCATTGTGATAGCACCAAAGGGACAGACCTTTGCACAGGTTCCGTAACCAAGACATCCATATATACAGGCCTTGTCGCCGCCTCCAGCCAGTACTGCAGCCCTACAATCCTGGACACCCTCGTATTTGAACCTCTTAATAGACTTTGACCAGCCTCCCTGGCACATGATCCTCGCAAAATTGGGCTCCACAGCAGCGGCTGTCTTACCCGTTATCCGAGCAACTGCCTCAGCGACGGTTGCCTTTCCAGGAGCACATAGGTTAGGAGGCACTTCCGGTCTTGTAGCAACTGCCTCGGCATAGCCCTGACAGCCTGCAAAACCACAGGCACCACAATTTGCACCTGGCAGGACATCCCTCACCATCTCCACCTTTGGGTCTACCTTAACAGCAAACTTCTGGGCTGCAAAGGCCAGCCCTATTCCAAAGATTGCCCCAAGGCCAGCAAGAAATATAAAGGTAAATGTTATGAGCTGCTTGAAATCAATCGGGCCTGTAACCTCAACAGCCCCACCAACACCTACATTTGGGATAAGAAAGTGAAAGGCCGAAAAGCCCTGAAACAATTCAAAGATATCCATCACTATCTTTTGTAAGTCATACATCCCTTTCTCCTATTTTCAAAGTCTTTACTTTATTTATTTTAACCTGACTGATTAAAAAAGGTAAACCCCTTAAAGTGTTATAAGCCCGGAAAAGCCCAAAAAGGCCAGGGCAATAAGTCCTGTAACTATAAAGGCTATTGGCAGTCCTTGAAAGGACTTTGGTATATCAGCAAGTTCGAGCCTCTCCCTTATGCTCGCCATTATTATAAGGGCAAGGGCAAAACCGACACCAGAACCAAGACCAAAGGAAAGACTCTGGATAAAGCTATAGCCTTCACCGGCATTAATCAAGGGAACGGCAAGTATTATACAGTTTGTAGTTATCAGGGCAAGGTAGATACCGAGCTTATAATAAAGCCCAGGAGATACCTTTCTCATGATTGTGTCTGCAGCCTGAACAAAGCCTGCCACTATCCCTATAAAGATAACGATCTTAAGAAAGGTTAGATTAAGCGGTATCATTATTGTCTTGTATATAAGCCAGCTAAGGGCTGCGCTTATAACCATAACAGCAGTGAAGGTGACACTCATACCAACAGCCGTCTCCATCTTCTTTGTAACGCCGAAGAAGATACAGAGGCCGAGATACCTTGTAAAGACAAAGTTATTTATTAGAGATGCTGCTATGAATAATTCAAAGAGATTTTCCATCTTACCTCCTAATGCCCTCCTCCAGAGGCCCCTGTGCCTCCGAAGAACTTAATGTCTATCCAGTTAAACAATCCCATGAGGATACCAACAGCAAAAAATCCACCTGTGGGAAGGATCATTATGAGCAGGGGCTTGAATTCAACGAGGTGTAATCCCCATATAGATCCCTTTCCGAGTAATTCCCTGAAGAAACTTATAACTACAAGGGCAAAGAGAAAGCCAATGCCCATTCCAAGGCCATCAAAGAAAGAGGGAACCACCTTGTTCTTACTTGCAAAGAGTTCTGCCCTCGAAAGTATTATTGCAAAGGCAACGATGAGCTGAATGTAAAGCCCCATCTGCTTATAGACATCCCTTGCAAAGGCTGCCATGAGAAGGTCTGTAACAGTAACCCATGTGGCTATCACGAACATGTAAGATGGTATCCTTACCCTCGGATGTATAAAGTTCCTGATCACAGAGATAGTCACATTAACCATGGTCTGGACAAAAAGCACGGCGATGCCCATGAGAAAACCGTTTTTCACACCGCTTGTAACTGCAACAGCAGGGCATAGACTCAGGGCAACCCTGAAGATAGGGTTCTCGGCAAAGATACCATTCTTTATTAATGCCCAATAACTCTTATTGTTCATTCTTTGTACCTCCCTGATACTTCTCCTTCAGGAGCTTAACCGCCTCCCTTACGCCATTCGTCACGGCACGGCTCGATATTGTAGCACCCGAGATGGCTTGAATCTTGTCCGTTCCCTCTGTCTTTACTACCTCGAGTTGTTCCAGTGTTTTCCCTTCGAATCTCTTCTTAAAGTACTCCTGCTCAATCTCGTCACCCAGCCCAGGCGTCTCACCGTGACTCAAGATGCTTATCTTCTTTACCTTTATCTCTGGGTCAACAGCAACAAGTATGCTTATATAACTTGAATAACCCTTTCCAAAGGTAGAGGCGATATATCCAACTGTATCATTCCCCTTTTTACCCTCATAATATTCTGCATGCTTGTGAAGGGGTTCCCACTTCCCTGCCTCTGCTATCTTTTCTGCCTCTGGCATGAGCTTTTTCAGGGCCTCTTCCTTTTCCCTCTTCTGTGCCTCTGCCATTATTGGAGCAGTCTTTGCAAAGACGCTCGCCATTATGATACCTGCTGAGACAAAGATAACAACGAGACTTATAGTAATCTTTATCATCTCCTTCATTTTCCTGTCTCCTTCTTCTTAACAAATCCAAAGACCTTTGACCTCATCTTT
>JBKBUA010000094.1:0-2666 GCA_046290845.1 Thermodesulfovibrionales bacterium | reverse complement strand
CAAAACAGTTCATTATAAGAATAGCAAACATTACGCCCTCAGGGTATCCGCCCTTAAGCCTTATAAGCATTGTCAGGGCACCACAGCCTATGCCGAAGAGTATCTGCCCCTTTCTTACAGAAGGGCATGTGACATAATCGGTTGCCATAAAAAAGGCTCCGAGCAACATACCACCACTAAGAAGATGGATTATCGGGTCGCCAGCAAAGAACAATAATTTTCCAGTATGAGGGTCCTTACCTCCAAATACCCATGCCAGAAGTGCGGCAGTGCCTAAAAATGATAAAGGGATATGCCATGTTATGTATCTCTTAAAGAGGAGGAAGGCCGCACCTATGAGGAGGGCTATTGCAGAGGTCTCACCGATTGAACCTGCCCTCTGGCCGAGGAGAAGCTGAGAATAGAGATGCACTTTGTCACCAAAGACCTCTATTAATTTATTTAAACCCTCTTCCTTCAAAATACCCAAAGGTGTGGCGGTAGTCTTTGCATCGAGGGCAATAAAGGCTGCTGTGGGCTCTGACCATATTGTCATCGCCTTTGGAAAGGATATAAGTAAAAAGGCCCTTCCAATAAGGGCAGGGTTAAAGATATTGTAACCAAGGCCGCCAAATAACTGCTTTGTTATGATGATAGCAACAACAGAACCAATAACAGGGATATGAAGCGTAAAAGGCTTGATTGACCATAAAGAAGATGGTAGGTTCATACCGAGCAGCAAGCCTGTCAGAAAGGCACTTCCATCACTTATAGTTACCTTTTTATTTAATGCCCTTTGAACTAAATATTCTGAAAGGACGGCTGTTATTATACAGAGAGCTGTGACAAGGATAGCCTTTGGTCCAAAGAAATAAGCTCCCATCACAAAGGCAGGCAGAAGACTGATATTTACACTCCACATTATACGATTTACAGTCTCTTCGTCCTTTACATGGGGACTTACCGTTACTATTAACTCGTGACTGCGAGCCTCTTCCTTCTTTATAGCCTCCATCATGCCTCCAGATCTTAAGGTTTTACGAGTGATTTTCCAAGCCTTATGAGCTGCACTATCGGCCTCTTTGATGGGCAGACATAGGCACAACTGCCACACTCAAAACAATCAAAGAGGTTATACTCCTTCATATCCTCATAATGTCCCTTTTCTGAAAGAACGCTCAACATAGAGGGCATCAGCCCCATGGGACATATATCAATGCATCTTCCGCATCTGATACAGGGCTTAAACTCCTCTGCATGTATAACACCTTCTTCAGGAATGACAAGTATCCCTGATGTGCCTTTTGTAACAGGAACTTCGAGCGTCCCCAGGGCAAAACCCATCATGGGCCCACCTGCTATGACCTTTCCAGCACCATTAACAAATCCTCCACATTCATCGATCAATTCAGATATAAGGGTTCCAATCCTGACCATCAGGTTTGAGGGCTTCCTTATACCCTCTCCAGTAACAGTGACAACCCTTTCTATTAGGGGCTTTCCGAATCTTACGGCCTCGTAAATAGCATAGGCTGTTCCAACATTCTGGACAACCGCCCCAACATCCATTGGAAGGCCTCTCGGTGGGACTTCCCTGCCAGTTATGGCCTTAATGAGCATCTTCTCGGCCCCCTGGGGATACTTCACCTCGAGGGCACAGACCTCTATATCCTTCTCCCCGGCTGCTGCCTCCTTCATCCTCTCGATAGCGTCGGGCTTATTATTTTCGATTCCAACAAACCCTTTGTTTACACCGAGAACCTTCATTAATATCTTCAGCCCTTCAATCACCTCGCGAGGCTTTTCGATCATCAATCTATAGTCTGCTGTAAGGTATGGTTCACACTCTGCGCCATTTATAATCACTACATCAATGGGTTTTTCCTTTGGTGGTGAAAGCTTCACAGCCGTGGGAAAGGCAGCGCCTCCGAGACCAACAATACCTGCATTTTTAATCTTCTCTTTCAATTCATCAGGCTGAAGTTTCATATAATCAGGATTATCCTTAAGGACGGTCCATTCTTCACTACCATCATTTTCGATCACGATTGACGAGACCATCCTTCCCATTGCATTAGGAAAGTCTCCCATTGCAACAACCTTCCCTGCCACAGAGGAGTGAACAGGTGCAGAGACAAAGGCTGAAGGTTCACCAATAAGCTGACCTTTCTTTACCACTTCACCGATAGAAATAACAGGTTTACTGGGAGCTCCGGTATGCTGACTCAAAGGGATTATAACTTTTTCAGGAATATGGGCTGGTGTAATAGGACTATCCTTTGCAAGCTCTTTCTTATCAGGGGGGTGAATGCCACCCTGAAATGTAAGTAGACCCATCAGGTCCCCTCCTAAATTAAAAATAAAGGCCTCTCCAATAAAAGTCTTATTTTAATACCATGACTTAATCAAATATGTCAAGTCTTAGATTTAGACGAGGATGCCGAAGGAATATTAATGAAAACATATGGGCAGCCTTCAAAGGCAGAAAAGGAGTATAATTTATCTCGGACATAGGATGATTAACCTGCCAGCTTGCAATTTATATACAAAAATTTATGAGGCATGTTGAAATAAGAGAGATGAGGGAAAAGGATATACCCTCCATAGTAGAAATAGAAAATATCTCCTTTTCTACACCATGGTCGTCTTACTCTTTTAAGAAGGAGATTTATAAGCCCTATTCACTA
>JBKBUA010000093.1:0-7694 GCA_046290845.1 Thermodesulfovibrionales bacterium | reverse complement strand
AGGGGTAAAATGGCGGTGGCGGATAGTAAGGCGGTGGCACATAATAATATTCCCTAATCCTCGGCCAGAGATAGATCTCTCTTATCTCGAAAAGGGGATAGTCATAATCAATCTCATCGAGCCTGCCTTTTCTTAACCCGATAAACTCACCAGAGATCGTGATCTCCCTGCCCCTTCTATATAAAAGCGGGTCGAGGTGTCCGCTCTCCTTCGGGAATAGGGCAAGAAATCTACCATTAGATTCATCAATACCCCTGAGATACCCTCTCGAATCAACAGGGACAAAAAGTGCCTCAATAAGAGAGCCTTCAGCAGTCAGTTTTGTTTCAACGATGATACCACCGAGGGCATAAAGTTTGCCCATGAAAGGTGTTGGGTTTTCCCTCATTGCTGATAATGGCACATCTCTTGATGCAATCTCCATGGTCTCAGGCCTCAGAACAGGGGCACAGGAGGTAAGAAGGATTATAAAAGCTAATAATAACCCTTTCATAATTACCTTATACAACATAAGTTAATCGATGTCAAGAAAAAATTATGAAACCTGCCCTACACGCTACACCCTGATCTATGGTATCATGAATTAATGGAACAAAGGACGGAGTTTACAGAGTTATTCAGAAAATGGCTTATAAGGCTTGATATTATCTTCCATGTGGTAGCAGCTATTCTGCTCCTTGTGGCTTGCACAATGATTCTTTATTATGCCACCCTGAATATCCTTAACCCATCGAGGGATTCGATAATCCATCTCGTAAATGATGTTCTTCTTTCCCTCATCATCCTTGAATTGTTATGGACAGTGATAAGGTTTCTCAAGAAACAGAAGTTTATCTTAGGACCCTTTCTTGCCATAGGTATTATAGCTGCTGTGAGAAGGATACTCCTGATCGAGGCCCAGACATCATTCATGGAGCATGTCCCTGTAGAGAAGCTGTACGAGATAGGACTGAGTGCTGTGGTAATCATAATCCTTATGGTTGCCTATTACATTTCTGTAAAGGCCCAAAGACTGGAACAGTAATGACCCTTTTCTTCGTCACCTTTTTTTCCTTATACTCTCTCTTACACCTCTATTTTCTCGTCAAGTTAAAGACAGTCCTCAATCTTCAGGGTAAGTACATGGCCATGATAGTTCCCTTCCTTATCTTTATGATTTTCTCTCCCATAATCATCCGTCAATCAGAGAAACAGGGGCTCGATCTCTTCGCCAGGTGTCTCTCTTACATCGGGTATACCTGGATGGGACTGTTGGTCCTTTTCTGTTCTATCTCGATGCCAATCGATACCTGGGGACTTGTAATAAACAGGATCAATGGTTTTCTTAAAAGAGACCCCTCTTTCTTATCGGTTCCAGGTAATATATCCTTCATTATTTCTGCTTCTTTCTCAATAGTAATAACTCTATATGGTTATTTTGAGGCCCGGGATGTAAGAATCGAGAGACAGGTGGTAAGAACACCAAAGATCACCGAGAGAATAAGGATCGTCCAGATATCAGATGTTCATATTGGATTAATAATCAGGGGCGAGAGGGTTAAAAAGATAGTAGATCTTGTGAACAGGGAAAGGCCCGACATTGTGATTTCGACAGGTGATCTTGTGGATGGTCAGATCAACAGTCTGCGGGGTATTTCTGATCTCCTCAGTGAGATCAGGCCAAGTTATGGTAAGTTCGCCATAACAGGTAATCATGAATTCTATGCTGGCCTGAAACAGGCGATGGAGTTTACTGAGAGGTCAGGTTTCAGGGTACTTAGAGGCGATAGTATCACAGTTGCTGATAGGATAAACATAGCTGGTGTTG
Source organism: Thermodesulfovibrionales bacterium (assembly GCA_046290845.1). Classification (GTDB taxonomy): domain Bacteria; phylum Nitrospirota; class Thermodesulfovibrionia; order Thermodesulfovibrionales; family UBA9159; genus JBBIPQ01. Next base: position 5,887 of record JBKBUA010000093.1, on the reverse strand, counting down.
ATGACCCTGCGGGAAAGGCCTATGGACTTTATATCGATGTTCCTGAAAGGGATCTGCTATCACGACTGCCACGGGAAAAGTTCACAATCCTGTTAAAACATAGACCTGTTATTGGAAAGGGCTCTGCCGGCCTTTTCGACTTGCAACTTTCAGGACATACCCATAAAGGTCAGTTTTTCCCTTTGAGTATCATCACATGGCTCTACTATCCTGTTCATGCTGGAAGGATGAACATAACCGATAATTCCTATCTCTATGTTAGTCGAGGGACAGGCACATGGGGACCTCCTATAAGATTCCTGTCGCCACCTGAGATAACAGTAATAGATCTTATACCTGATTACAGTCCCGCCCCATCTCAGATAGAACGGCATGAATAAGGGCATGGCCTTACCCTCTGAGATGGGTGCGGGGGAACGGCAGGAAGAAAGACACGCCCTTACTCTCTGGGATGGGGGGCGGGATGAAGGCTGAAGAATATTGGCTAACGCGTAGGTTACAACCTGTATTCCTTAAGCCTTAATCCCGCCAAGGCGGGACTTAAGCCTATCAACAGGGGGTCTGGAATAGGATTACCTCCACCTCTTCCCCTGCCTCGATGCCTCGAAGGTGTGATGGGATAATTATTTTGCCATCAGCATATACGAGCGTCCTAATGAGGCCAGATTTTCCGAGTACTGGCGTTGCCCATAACACGCCATCTCTATCTTCAAGCCTGACCCTAATATGCTCTTCTCTTCCCTGAGTAGAGGAGATATTCCTGGTCAACCTTGCTTTTACCCTATTCTTTTCTTGCACCCTTTTTCTTTCTCCTGATAGAAAGGCTATTAAGGGAGAGGCAAAAAGTTCAAAGCATACCGATACTGCCGCGGGATGTCCTGGCAATCCAAGCACAGGGATACCATCTATAACCGCTCCTATGGTCGGTTTGCCTGGCTTCAGATTGACGCCATGAAATAGTACTCCGGGGCTACCGAGACTATTTATGACCTCTTCAGTAAGGTCTCTCGCACCTACAGAACTACCACCCGTTATAATTACCATGTCAGATTCTGATAAGGACTCCTTTAAGACCTCTCTGATCTCATCATAGATATCCCTGAAGATGCCTTTCTTTACCGCTTTACCACCAGAAAGGGTTATGAGTCCTGCGAGATTGTATGAATTTATATCCCTCACCTTCCCTGGCCTGACAGGGCTGCTGGCTGGAACAATCTCATCACCTGTTGATATTATAGAGATGATAGGTTTCTTATAAACCCTTATTCGTATAATCCCGACTCCTGCCAGGGCAGCCACATCCTGAGGTCTAAGCCTTTTCCCCTTCTCTAATATTACCTCACCTGATCTTACGTCCTCATCGAAAGAGATAATATTTTCCTTTGGTGTCACAGGCTTGAGCACCTCTATTAATTTCCCATCGAGGAACTGGACATGTTCAAGCATCACGACCGCATCAGCACCATCTGGAAGCATGCCGCCCGTTGCTATCCTAACAGCTTCTCCTTTCTTTAACCCGAAAGAAGGCTCTTCGCCCATGAGTACCTCGCCCTTTACCTCGAGATAGGCAGGCATCGACTCTGTTGCACCGAAGGTATCTGAGGCAATGACAGCGAACCCATCGACAGTGCTTCTATTAAATCCCGGGAGGTTATCAGGGGATATTATATCCTCTGAAAGAACTCTTCCGTAGGCCTCTTCAATCAGGATTTCTTCTGAAGAGTTCCTGAAGACGACATTCTCCTTAAGAAGCCTCAAGGCCTCTGTAACCGTGACAGCCTCACCTCTTCCAAGCATATCTCTCATTTTTTTATTTTAACAGATCGCTTTATCAAAGGTTTAACTTCCACTTCGTTAACTTCCACTTCGTAAGTGTCATTGCCACTTCGTAAGTGGAAGTATTTTTCATGGCAGAGGTATTACTGAATGTTTACCCACTGCCCCTGTGACTCCATGACCCGCCTGAGAACTGACAATAGATAAACAGCCTCAAAGGGTTTACCAACGAAGGCATCAATGTCACTATCCTTCTTTCCTATATTCCATATATCGTAGGCAGAGATTGCAATTACCTTAATAGATGGTTTAATTGTCTTGATATACCTTATCAACTCTTTCCCATTTATATTGGGCATCATTATATCTGTAATGAGAAGGTCTATCCCTTTTATCGCTTCTCTATCCATTTTATAAACATCGAAAGGGTCATTCATGCTCAGAACGCTGTATCCCTTTGATTCGAGGATATCCTTTATATAGGTCAGTATCCCGATCTCATCATCAATGACAAGTATCTTTAAAGGCCTTGCAGATAAATCGATCATCCTTTCTTGTCTCTCTGGTATATACTCTTCTGAAACGGGAAGATAGATGTTAAAAGTAGTACCCCTACCAGGTCTACTCTCGACACATATCGAACCATTATGCTCCTCTATAATCCTGTAGACTATAGAGAGACCAAGGCCTGTTCCTCTTCCTTCGCTCTTTGTAGTGAAGAAAGGCTCAAAGATCCTGTCCTTTATCTCTGAAGGGATACCCTTGCCTGAGTCCGAGAACCTCAGAAGTATATAGTCACCCATGCCAAGCACTGGTTTGGTCGATGTCCCCTCTTTTCTCCTTTGAAGAGATGTTGATATTGATATTCTTCCTCCTGATGGCATGGCATCAATTGCGTTTACTACAAGATTCATGATAGCCTGAGAAAGAAGATTACTATCACCTGTTACTAAAGGTATGTCATCCAGATTCATAGTGACCACGATCCCGCGCTTCACTAATGTTGCGCTCATTAAATCGATCGTCTCCCTTATCACCTTCTTCAGATCAGTAGCCTTTTTATCAATGGCCTTCATTCGGGCAAAACCGAGAAGTCTCGCTATCATGGCGTTAGCCCGCTTAGCTGAGTTCTCTATTATATTCACCCTCTGCCTCCCCCTCTCGTCGAGGTCACCGCTATTCTTTAGCATCTCGATATTACTGAGTATCGATGTAATAATATTGTTAAAATCATGGGCAATGCTTCCTGCCAAAATCCCGATTGACTCCATCTTTTGAGCCTGAAATAACTGGGACTGCAATCTCTTCTTTTCTGTTATATCCCTGTAAAAAGATTGAATATACACCTCTCCATCAATATTTATCGCCTTTGAGCTTACCTCGAGATCTATCTTCTCTCCATTTCTTCTGTAATGCTCTATCTCGAATAGGACGGGCTCACCACTCAAGATCATTTCCATCCTGGTTAGACCCTCGTCGTTTTCTCCATTAACCTCGAAAATCTTGATATTGGTTCCTATGAGGGAATTTCTATCAAAACCTGTGATCTCTGAGAACCTTTTGTTAACATCTATGATAATGCCATCTTTATTCATGACAGCAATTCCATCATTTGCATTCTCGAAGAGTTCCTTGAATCTTATCTCGGATGTCTGGAGTGCTGCCGCCTTCCGTATCACATCCTCCTTCAGTTCATCAGAGTAAAGGCTGAGTTGTCTCTTCTGTTGTTCCAGATCATACTGGAGGCTGAATTCATTCCTGAACCTCTTGAGCACAAAATGTCTTATGAATATAAGGGAGACGGCCGAGGCGATGATAAAGAAATTTGCATTTATGAAAAAGGCACTGTTTGTGATGGTGTCATAAATAACTATAGGGATGACATAAAGAGCGTATATTAGCGAAGCGAAAAAAATACCAGGAATGGTTTCCCCAATCTTCTTCATAGGAGGTGTGACTGTAATAACATAAATCAATGTCAATATTATCCCGCCATAATATGGAGATGTATGTCCCCCATACTTTGCAATCATGAGAGCAACCATAGCGGTGACTGAAACAGTAGCTATTATTTGGGAAGTATAGAGTCTTCTTAAGGAAATTACCCTTCTATTGAATAAATATGTAAGGAAAAATATTGTGGCAGTCACAATCCTGTATATTATGAATGTCTTCAAATTCTCAGGTGTTACTGTTATGTCGAGTAAGGCAAGCCCAATTATAATTATCGTGCCTGATAAAAGAGCAAAATTTCCCCAATTATGGAGGAGCTTGAGAAGGTTGAACTCAATGTACTTTTCCCTTGTCATTAAAGAGAGTTTAAATCCTGTGGTCGTTCATATTTCAAAGTTTCATTTAGGCAAGAGATAGACTGCACAGCAGAAAGAAGCAGGGAATCATTGAAGGGTAGCTTCAGGGTTGCCTTCACATTTTCATTCTCTATGAGTCGGACAGGTACATCACTGTCCGAGATAATTATTATCTTAATATCAGATTTTGCATTTTTAAGTCTTGCGAGGAAGTTACTGTCCATAAAGGATATTTCAACCATAACCATGGCTATGCTATCCGAAAGCTCTGAAACTATGTCGAGGCAGTAAAGGGTATTATCTGAATGGAATATCCTGTATCCTTTAGGCTCGAGGGTATTCTTAATCCGACTTATCAACTCAGCATCCTTTATAAGGGCGATAATGCCCACCTTTTTCTCCTCAGATTCCTTTAAGGCTATTTTAGACTCTGCACGGAGAGGTAAATAGATCTCGAAGCTTGAACCTTTTCCTACTTCGCTGTTGACCTTTATGATACCACCATGGGCCCTTATTGTCCCATATGCCATGGCAAGACCGAGACCTGTCCCCTTTGCTCCCTTCGTCGTAAAAAAAGGCTCAAAGATTCTGTCCTTTGTATCTTCTGGAATGCCTGTACCTGTATCGGATATGCGTAAAAGAATATGCTCTCCATGACTAAGCAACGGATGAACAATATTTCTTTCATTAACCTCTGTGATTGAGGTCTCAACCCTAAGCCGTCCTCCGTCTGGCATGGCATCCTTAGCATTTATCATCAGGTTCATGATGACCTGTTCGAGCAGATTGGCATCTCCTTTTATTGACGGCAATGACTCGGTCAGATTTCTTTCTACAATAATATTTGCCTTCAACATCATTGGGGTGACGAGGTTAAGCACATTATCCACTATGTCATTTATGTTCAAGGTTGTTATCTCACCTGCTGACTGCTTTGCAAACTGAAGAAGTGATGTGACCATCTGCTCTGCCTTTCTCGTAGCCCCCTCTATTCCGCTTGCATATTTTTTTGTGGTGATATCGTTTTCGAGGTGCTGTATCATCTCGCTATAGCCATGAATCACTGTCAGGAGGTTTCTGAAGTCATGGGCAAGACCTCCAGAAAGCACTCCTATTGATTCCATCTTCTGGGCTTGAAGCAACTGCCTCTGAAGGGCCTTTCTTTCTGTTATATCTCTGTATAATGACTGAATATAGAGTTTTCCCATTATCTCTATCGCCCTCGAACTCACCTCAAGGAATATCTTTGTGCCGTCCTTTCTATAATGCTCTGCCTCGAAGATCAGGGATTCACCCTTAATTATCCTCTCCATCCTCTGTTCTACTACTTTCTCGTTCTCCTTTGCCTCCAGTATCCTGAAATGTGTCCCTATGAGGGCATTCTTATCAAAGCCATGGAGTTCGCAGAACCTCTTATTCACATCGAGAATAATACCGTTCTTATCCATTATCGCAACGCCGTCATTTGAATTATCGAAAAGGGCAACATATTTCTTGTTTGCAATTGTAAGATCCTTCGTCCTTTCAGCAACAAGGTCTTCGAGATGGTGGGAGTATTGCTCAAGCTGTTCCTTTTGCTGTTCAATATCATACTGAAGTCCAAATTCACTTACAAAACGCTTATTAATAAGGTATCTCAAAAGTATAATTGCAGCTACATTAGAGAGAATAAAAACATTTGCGGCAATGAAGAAAGGTTTATTTGAAATAGTGTCATAACTGAGTATGGGTATTAGGTATATAGCATATATAATGAATGAGGAGATAATACACATTTTTACATCAAGGGGAGCAAGACCTAC
>JBKBUA010000092.1:4379-7786 GCA_046290845.1 Thermodesulfovibrionales bacterium | reverse complement strand
CTTCATCTTTCACCTCAATTATATATATCGGATGTTTAGAAAAAAACTTTAACAGCAGGTAGCTAAAGTTTTACAAAAAAGTTCCGATTATATTAATTGAAGACAAAAATGGGTCAGGAGGAGGTGAGGAAAAAGAGACCCAGATGGTCTTCGGTTTTAAAATGTAAAAACTGGTAAGAATTACCAGAAAATTTCTCAGAAGGAGGAAAAAACAATGGCAATCAATGATATCACCCTTACCGCTGGTATGCGGAGCAACCTTTTAAATCTTCAGAAGACTGCGGAGCTTTTTGACAGGACACAGATAAGGCTCTCAACAGGCAAAAAGGTCAATTCTCCCATCGATGACCCTGTTAATTATTTTGCAGCAAAGGCACACATGGACAGGGCAGGAGACCTGGCAGCATTAAAGGACAGCATGAATGAGGCTATTCAGACCATTAAGGCCGCTGACAATGGTATAAAGGCAATAGAAGAGCTCGTTGCTCAGGCAAAGTCCTTAGCCAATTCAGCACTGGCAACATCAGATGCTACCGTTAGGTCAGAACTGGCTGCCCAGTTTGATGAATTGCGTACCCAAATCGACAATCTCGCTGCTGATTCAGGCTATAGAGGAAAGAATGTTATTAACAATGATGACCTCGAGGTTATATTCAATGAAGATGGCACAAGCACATTGACCATAAATGGTGTGGATGCGTCATCCAGCGGTCTCAGTATAGCCGCTGCCGCAAACAACTGGTCAGGCGATGGAGACATTACAGCTGCTATAGCTGACCTTGACAGTGCCAAGATAACCCTAAGGACTTACGCAGAGAATCTATCCTCTAACTTAGCGGTTGTCCAGACAAGACTCGACTTCACAAACAACATGATTAATACCCTAACAAAGGGTGCTGAAAACCTCACTCTTGCTGATATGAATGAAGAGGGTGCTAACATGCTGATGCTACAGACACGACAGGCCTTAGGCACTACTGCCCTGAGCCTTGCTTCACAGGCAGCACAGTCAGTACTGAGGTTGTTCTAAGAATTAAGGGGAGACCACAGGTCTCCCCTTAACCCCTTCCTGTATGACAAGAACTAAAGGGGGTGGTTTGAGATGGCTGTAAGCAATATTAATCTTATAGGAGTTTCTCTTTCCATCGGCCGTGCCGAAGGGCAAAGGGGTTATACTGTTTCGCCTTCGATAAAGGAGTCTTCGGGGTCAGATGGATATAATATAAGCCTGAGAAAGGATGCCAGTGATTCAAAGGAGATCCAGGCAATTAAGACAAGGCTTAATGAGATTGCTGAAGACCTGAGGGAATCATCGGTAAATAAGAAGGATATCCTCGAACGGATAAAGGCCAATCTCGATGGTATCAATAAATTCTTCCCACCCTATCCACCAGGAAGTGAAGAAAGGGTAAGGTTACTCAAAAGCTATGTTGCCTTCAGGCTTCTCATTGAAAGGCTTACAATACCACCTGATATTATAGAGATGACCGATGCAAAGGCCTCAGAAAAGAGTATAACTATTAAAGAGGCTATTGCTCGGGAAGATAAGGCTATCACAATAAATTCAGAGACTATGCAGTCATTATTCTGATAGGGAGAGCAAGTTGCCATTAAAGATCACATTGAGACCTGAGGAGAGGTTGATCATAGGAGGATCTGTTATAAAGAATGGTGATAAGCCGAGCACCTTCTACATAGAGAACAAGGTTCCCCTCCTCAGAGAAAAAGATATAATGCGCGAGGAAGAGGCAGTCTCATATTGCAGTAAGATATATTTTGTGATTCAGTTGATGTATATTGATCCGGCCAATGTTGTTCAATACCATAACACCTATTGGGGTCTCGTGAAAGACCTTGTTGAGGCCGTTCCGAGGACGGTGGGTCTGATAGACCAGATAAGCCAGTCTATCCTCGAAAACAATTATTATCAGGCACTAAAGATCTCTAAGAAACTGTTAGCCTTTGAAAAGGAGGTATTAAGTCGTGTTAAGAACAGGGATTGAGGCATACAGGGAAGTACAGAAAAAGACAATGTCAGGCAGGGAACTGGAGGCATCTGTTCTTATCAAGGCGGCCCATAAGTTAAAACACTGCAAAGACAACTGGGATTCACAGGACCTACAAGAAAGGCTCGATGAGGCCCTCAAATATAACCAGAGACTCTGGAGCTTTTTTCAGGCCGAGCTTTCAAGGCCTGACAACCCCCTGCCAAAAAAATTGAGAGAAGACCTTTTGAGCCTGAGTATCTTCATTGATAAGAGAATCTTTGAAATAATGGTATCACCCTCACCGGAGAAACTTGACATACTTATAAATATTAACCTTAATATTGCAGCAGGGCTGAGCACAAACAGGGCAGTCCCACATGAGGCTGAACAGAGCAACCCCGCCTAAGACAGGGCTGTTAGCAAGCCGGAATTTTCAGAAAGTCTTTAACTACTGCTCTATCCCACCTCAGGCAGGACTATGCTTCTCTATTATTGCATGGGCAAAGGATGGATAATCAAAGCCCATTGATTTGACCTTTTCTATATATTCCTTAGCCTTCTCTTTATTATCCTTCATGATATAGCATAAGGAAAGTAGCCCGTAAGGTAACGGATAATCAGGATCAATCTTGAGTGCCTTATTAAGGCTTTCTATGGCGTCATCAAGCATTCCGAGATAAAACAGACTCAGACCTCGTGCATAATGTGCCTCCTTCATCTGGGGTGCAAGTTCAACAGCCTTCTGAGAAGCCTTCTCTGCCTCTTCAAATCTCTTAAGTTCGCAATAGACCCTCGAGAGACTCACATAGGCACTGCCAAAATCTGGTTTAAATTTTATCAATTCTTCCCACAATCCTGCAGCCTCCTCGAGCCTTCCCATCTCAGAGGCCTGAACAGCAAGTTCATATAAGGCCTTTGGTTTATTCTCTGCCTCTTCAAGTTTCTTCTTTCCCAGTTCATAATAAAGCCCGTGCTTCTCCTCTGTTTTCTTCTCATTCAACTTCCCGTAATGATGAACAGGGACAGAACAGGTTTTTACTTTATATCCCTCCCTCTGAACAGCATAGTCTATTAGCTCATGGACAGGATTTTCAAACCTTAATCCTCTGTCATTTGGCAGTAGCCTTGTCTTTGTGCTCGGAAACCATCCCGAACCCTTTTCCTCAACATATTCACCCTTATTCTGCACCCAGTTTGTCACAATCCTGTTTATGTAATTCCGCGTGGTCATCTGGTAGGCGATCTTAACATGGTGAGCATGTCGAACCATCTTTTTCCTTCTGATCAAATCTCTAATTATCTTATGATCCCTTTCCGCTATCACCTCATCGGCATCGAGGACCAATATCCAGTCTCCCTCAGCCTTTGATAGAGAGAAATTCCTCGCCTCTGAGAAGTCCCCATTCCATTGGAATTCAA
>JBKBUA010000092.1:1228-4279 GCA_046290845.1 Thermodesulfovibrionales bacterium | reverse complement strand
CAATATCCAGTCTCCCTCAGCCTTTGATAGAGAGAAATTCCTCGCCTCTGAGAAGTCCCCATTCCATTGGAATTCAAAAACCCTGGCACCAAATATCTCGGCGATCTCCTTTGTCCTGTCCTCTGAGCCAGTATCAACTATGATCATCTCATCAACAAGCCCCTTTACGCTCTCAAGGCACTGGGCGAGATACCTCTCCTCGTTCTTAACAATCATGCAGAGGGAGAGGGTCGGTCTTTTTGTGGTCTTATCTATCCTCCTGCTACCGATCCTTCTCCGTATAGATAGGGCTGCCTTTGCAAATTCATCATCAATACCAAATCTCACAATGGCCTTTTCGATGATGTCCATCACCTTCTCTAATTTTTCCTGTTTCAATAAAACATCGATGAGAAAAAATGTATTCTGTCTGTTAAGCGGATAAAGCCTCACTGCCTCTTCAAAGATCTTCCCTGCCTGCTCATAGAGGCCTGCCTGAGATATGGCTGAATGGTAAAGAGATGCAATATCTGAAACAGTGGGGGAGAGTTTGAATCCCCTTTCGAGGAGTTCTATTGCCCTATCTTGATTACCCCGAGACCACTCAATAACTCCAAGATTTGTATAAGGCTCTCCATATCCAGGGTCTGCCTCGATCGCCCTGCTGAATAACTCATAGGCACTATCCCTGTCACCCTTTTTATAATGAATAATGCCCTTAAGGTTTAAGGCGAGAGGATTATCCCTTTCAATTGAAAGGGCCTCATCAGCTATCCTTAATGCCTCATCAATATTATCAAGGCCTTCAAAACAATACCCCTTTAATAGTGATAACCTCATATCATCAACAGGAAATTCCTTTAAGATATTCAGGCAATGCTCATACTGCTTGAGCTCAATCAGTTTCTCTGTAAGGCTATAGATAATCCTTTTGTTCTCAGGCTCTCTCTTAAGGCCTGCTATTAGGGCCTTTATGGCCTGTTCATACTTTCCTTTGTTATATAGCTCCTCAGCCCTTTCGAGTATCCTGAGGCAAAGCAATCTCATTCCTTCCGATGATTCCATATCAATCCCAATGGCATTCCATTTCTCGTTGAACCTCTTTCTATTGCCACCCATCGTGGCATTGTAGTCAATCTTATTGCCAATAAAACTCCTGCTCCCATAATGATGGATGAATACATCACCTGCAATGTAATTCTTGAACCCTTCAAGCTCAGCCCTCAAACAAAGGTCGTCATCCTCAAAATTCCCCGTTCCAAAACTCTCATCAAGAAGGCCTATTCTATCAATAAGGTCTCTTCTAAAAAGCATGCAAAAACCAACTATCCTTCTTAAAGGAACCCGTCTTCCATAGTAGGTCTCCCTGAACCTTCTTGAAAAATCATCTATACCCTCTTCGCCTTCATAGTCAACCTCGATCTTCTGAAGCCCGCTTATATTGTTTGTCATAGGTCCAACAATTCCAGCATCTGGAGCCTTCTTGAGGCAATAAAGGAGCCCATTGAGCCAGCCCTCCGTCACGATCACATCATTATTTAAAAGCAGAATATACTCACCCTTTGCCTCTCTTATGCCCTGATTACACCCCGCAGCAAATCCCCTGTTCTCCTTATTTTCAATGAGTCGATAATTTTCGTTCTCAGCCACGAGTCTTCTCAACCAATCAACAGTCCCATCCTTAGAGCCATTGTCAATAAAAATGATCTCGTGAGGTTCTGGTGTATGCCTCTTGATACTCTCAACGCATCTCTTTGTGTATTCCAGCTGGTTGAAGGTGAGGATGATGATTGAGGTGAGGTCTTTCTGGATAACAGGTTTTCCCTTCTTTAAGGGAATAGATTTTCTTGAAGTAACAATATATTGATAGGCAAAAAAATTCATCACCTCATCCATCGTCAGGTTCTTTATCATCACCTTTCCGAGGTCAATATTATTGCCATTTTCTTTTATCTTTGAGATGTCAGGTTGCGGGTTTACTGTGTGGTCAAGCCTCTCGATTCTCAAGCCTGCGCCCTCAAACATTCTCTTAATCCCTTCTCTCGTGAAAAATCTTAGATGAGTTGCATCGAGTATCCCTGCCTTCTCGTATTCCCATCTTCCATTGATCAGATTATTGATTATTGAGATGTTCTGAATATTTGGAATCGATGCAATTAAATATCCATTGTCTTTTAGATATTCCTTTAATGATGCCAGCACATCCCAGGGATTATACAGATGTTCAAGGACATCGAGGCAGAGGATAAGGTCAAAATAACCTTTCCGGATTCCGTGTTCTTTCTCAAGGTCAACCTTCTCAATATCTGCAATGATTACCCTATCAAGGAACTGTCTTGCCAGGACTCCTGCCTCTTCTGATATATCGACACCAATATATTCCCTAATCTTAAACTTCTCCTTTAATAATTTCCCCGTCGCACCACCAGCACAACCGATCTCAAGAATTCTTTCTGTGGGCAGGTTATAACGATTCACTAATTCTAATATCTCTTTCCTGGCAATAGAAAAGTAGTAGTCAGGTTGTCCTTTACCGAGGGGATTGTTCTTGTTGGTCACTGATTGGGTTGTTCCATCTCCTGTCTTTATAAAGGAGTTATTTCCTTTTCTTAACATACAGAGGGTATCCCCCCATTGGTCACTGCCATCGCTGAATCCTGATTTTCCCCATGTGGTTTTACAATCTATCACCTCGAGACCTGCCCATTTTGCAAGGGCTTTAAAACCATCGGGATAATATCTCCAGCAATCAACAGGATACCTATGTTCTGGTCCTCTCGAGGGTGCGATAATGCAGATAATTCCCCCTACTTTGAGTTTTTTCTTCATCTCCCTTATAGTAAGCCATGGGTACTCTATATGCTCAAAGGCCTGCCCTGAAATGATTACATCAAAGGACTCATCAGGCAAATCTTCCCATTCATATGGATCAGAAGGAACATAATCAACGTTTGGTCCTGGGGTCAGGTCGAGACCTGTATAGTCAAATCTTTCCTTATCAGAAAAAATCTCCCTGTATGTGCCATTTACTCCATAACTGCCCACATCGAGAATCCTGACCTTACCTTTAAA
>JBKBUA010000092.1:0-1128 GCA_046290845.1 Thermodesulfovibrionales bacterium | reverse complement strand
GCAAAAGACATACCATAAAATCTTGACTCAGAATACCCTCAGACCTGTCAAAATTACAGAAGACTGAGCTAATATCCGTCAATTTCATGACCATAGAGCCGCTGACATTAAACCGATGCTTGCAAAACATTAACTTTTATGGTATAAATCATTATGCCACAGGTATTAAACATAGAACTCTTACAGCTTCTTGAGGATAAACTCGGAAAGGAAGAGGGAAGAAAGGTTGCAGAGGCGATAGAGATTGGGTTTTCTGTTATAGAGAAGAAGGCAGAGGCAGTAGCACTACAGAAGAAACTTGAACTTAAAGAGGAATTAACAAAGGAACTTGCCTCAAAGGCAGATATTGCAAAACTTGAAGGCGGCATAAGGGAGGACATAGCAAGGCTTGAAGGAGAGATACAGACTGTTAGGCAAGAGATACAGACTGTTAAAATAGACCTTGAGGGCAGAATAGCAACCTTACGAATGGAATTCAGGCTTTATCTTGTCATACTTCTGGCAGTGATTATCCTAGTAAGTCCAAAGGCAATTGATCTGATAGGCAAGTTCCTGGGAGTGATAAAATAGTTTTATCTAAGCCACTGGAACTGCCCTTTCGAATACATGATAGGTAGTTAAAATTGATAGGCATAACAAGAAATGAGAGAACTCTTTAATTAATTTGACATCCGATGACCATATATTAAAGTTTTCCTGCCAAAAATCCGATTCTTAAAGTATGGAAAACCTATCCAATATAGGGGATCAACTCTTTTCGGTTCTTGGAAGTAGGCTGAGTTCCTATTCAAACCTGGCAGGGACTGCCCTTTCAAGGGGGATCGATTTATACCAGAAGGGCGATTATGAAGGCTCTGTAAGGGAATTCAGGAGGGCGATAGCCCTTGATCCCTATTCAGAAAACAGCCTCAAGGCATACGACTTCATGGCTCAGGCATTCTTAAAATTAGACAGGACAGAAGATGCTGAAAAGACATATAAGGAGGCTGTAAGAATATTTCCGAACAGCGATTCCCTCCATATAAAACTCGGTAACCTTTACTACAGTGAAGAAAAATACAATGAGGCAGAGGCCGAATATCTGAAGGCAGTGAGGCTGAATCCTTCATCAGAGACCCTTTATCCTCT
>JBKBUA010000091.1:6504-7857 GCA_046290845.1 Thermodesulfovibrionales bacterium | reverse complement strand
GTTAGTGCCTTTGTTGCTGTTCTCGGATATGCACCTGGCATATTTGCCACAGCATAATGAATTATACCATTAACCTCATAAACAGGGTTATCATGTGTAGTGGGCTTTGTTGTCTCTACACAACCTCCCTGATCAACAGAGACATCAACAATTACAGAGCCTTTTTTCATTAAACCAAGCATTTCCCTTTCTATGATAACAGGGGTCCTGCCACCAGGAACAAGGATTGCGCCAATCACAATGTCAGCATCCTTTATCTCGTTAATTAGATTGTCCGTATTAAGGATCAGGGTCTTCACCCTTCCTTGAAAGACCTCATCTATCCTCTGAAGCCTCTCTATCCCTCTGTTTAGAACAACGGTCTCCATGCCAATGCCAGAACATATTCGGCAGGAATTTGTCCCGACAACCCCCGCACCGATTATAACCGCCTTTGCAGAAGATACACCTGCTGTACCGGAAGGAAGTATTCCCCTGCCACCATGAATCTTCTGAAGGTAATAAGAGGCAACAAAGGGGGCCATTCTTCCCGCAATCTCGCTCATTGGGGTCAGTAGTGGTAAGGTTCCATCCTTTTCAAGAGTCTCATAACCCAGGGCGGTAGTCTTCCTTGCTATTAATAAATCCATGAGTTGAGGATTTGGTGCAAGATGCAGATAGGTAAAGATTAATTGGCCTTCTCGTATAAGGTCATATTCTTCAGGCAAGGGCTCTTTTACCTTCACTATAAGGTCTGATCTTCTGAAAAGAGTTTGTCTGTCAACAATATCAGCATCTGCCTTCAGGTATTCCTCGTCAGAAAAACCCGATCCATCGCCGGCTCCACTTTCTATAAGGAGAGTATGGCCTGCCTTTTTCAGTTCAGCCACACCAGAGGGAATCATTCCAACCCTGTACTCATGCCTCTTAATCTCCTTTGGTACCCCGATTATCATAAACTTATTTTACAAAAAATAAATAAATTTTTCACTTGCATTCACAGAAAAAATTCTTTATGATTATAGTATGTTAAGAGAAAAAGTTGAAGAGGTTCTTGAGAAAGTCAGGATCGGTTTGAGGGCTGAGGGAGGGGATATAGAACTCGTAGATGTAAGAGACCAGATTGTTTATGTGAGGCTTACAGGTTCCTGTGCAACCTGTCCTATGTCACAGTTGACAATGAAGAACTGGGTTGAATCCACCCTTAAGAAAGAGATCCCCGAGGTCAAGGCTGTTCAGACCGTATGAGATTACGATTAGGGATAGGATTAATCTGTCTGCTAATAATCTTGCCCTATCCTTCCCATGCCCTTGATAAGGCTATTGTTAAAGACATTCGGTACTGGTCATCTCCTGCTCAGACAAGGGTTGTTA
>JBKBUA010000091.1:0-6405 GCA_046290845.1 Thermodesulfovibrionales bacterium | reverse complement strand
ATCCTTCCCATGCCCTTGATAAGGCTATTGTTAAAGACATTCGGTACTGGTCATCTCCTGCTCAGACAAGGGTTGTTATTGATCTCTCAAGGCCTGTAGAATATAAATCCAACCGCCTTTCAAAACCTGATAGGCTCTATTTTGATCTATCAGGTGCTTTAATCCCTTCGGAGATAAAAAAGAACCTTCCTGTTGAAGATGGCATACTCAGATCGATTAGAGCAGGCCAGTTCAATAATGAAACGGTCAGGGTAGTCCTCGATCTCGAAAAGATGGAAAGCTATAATGTCTTTTTCTTTGATGACCCTGCAAGGCTCATAATTGATATAAATGCAAAAAAGTCAGCTGCTATCATTACAAAGAGAATTATTGTAATTGATCCAGGTCACGGTGGTCATGACCCTGGAGCAATTGGTCCCACAGGTCTTCAGGAAAAGGATGTCGTCCTCGACATAGCTCTGAAGTTGAGAAACATACTTTCCGGTGATCCAGCCCTCGAGGTTCATCTGACCAGGGACAGGGATATTTTTATACCCCTTGAGGAGAGGACAGCCATTGCGAGAAAAAAAGAGGCAGACCTCTTTGTATCAATTCATGCCAATGCAAGTCCAAACAGGGCTGCCAGGGGGGTTGAGACATATCTCCTTAACTGGACTAATGATGAAGAGGCAATAAGGGTAGCGGCAAGAGAAAATTATATTTCCATGAAGAGGATGAAGGAAAAGATGGCAGCTTACAGGAATGAAGTTGAAAGGATACTCAATGACTTAAGCAGGGATTATAAGCGTGATGAATCACTCAAGCTTGCCCACCTTGTTCAGAACTCGATAACATCTGATATTGGAAAGGAATACAAAAGGAAGATAAACCTCGGAGTAAAACAGGCACTCTTCTATGTCCTTGTCGGTGCATCAATGCCTTCAATCCTCGCTGAGGTCTCCTTTATCAGTAACCCTGAAGAAGAGAGATTGCTTTCCAGAGAAGATTATCGGTCTATTATTGCAAATTCTATAGCCCGTGGCATAAGGACATACCTTACTTCACAACCACCTGTTCAGAGGGTAGCAGGCAAAGGATCTAAAGGGACAACAAGCCCTCTGAACTTTTAGCCTTAATGGCAAACCTCGACATCCTCATAAGAAATGCTACCATCTTTGATGGGTCGGGCAATAAGCCCCTTCAGGGAAGTATAGGCATCTCAAAAGACAGGATAGCCTTTGTATCTCCCGATCCTGAAGAGTCTGTTCCTTCTGAGGAGGTTATAGATGCGAAAGGGCTCATTATAGCACCAGGATTCATCGATACCCATTCACATTCTGAATTCACACTCCTTGCTGACAACAGGGCTGAAGGGAAAATCCTTCAGGGTGTAACGACAGAGATAAATGGTAACTGTGGCCTATCGGCAGCCCCTCTTATCGGAGATGCAGCGCTCCAGAGGGAGTCAGACATCAAAGAACTGGGAATAAAAGACAGATGGTCAACCCTCAGAGAATATTTTGCAATCCTCGAAGGAAAAGGATTAGCACTGAACTTCTCAACCCTTGTTGGTCATGGAAATCTCAGGGCCTCTATCATGGGTTACAGTGATAGAAAACCCAATAGGGATGACATTGAAAAAATGCTCATCCTTCTTGATGAATCAATAAGAGATGGAGCCATAGGGCTTTCAACAGGGTTGATATATCCGCCAGGGGTATTCTCAGACAGGGATGAGATCATTGAACTTTGTAAGGGTATAAAAAACCTTATCTACACAACCCACATGAGAAGCGAAGGCGACAGGCTTGAAGAGGCTGTAGAGGAGGCCATAGATATAGGCAGGAGATCAGGTATCCCCGTACATATATCACACATCAAGACAAGTGGCAGGAGAAACTGGCACAAGATTGATAATGTTATCGCTTTGCTTGAAAAGGCAAGAGATGAAGGGATAAGGATAACAGCAGATAGGTATCCCTATGTAGCTGCCTCTACTGACCTCGATGCAATCTTGCCTTCCTGGGCCTATGATGGAGGGGCAGAAAAAGAGATTGAGAGATTGAAGGATGAGAATATCAGGAATGCCATGAAAACAGAGATACTCTCCCAGCATCCAGAAACCGAGTACTGGAGAGGCGTCATAGTCTCATCCGTTACAGGAGAGGATAATAAATGGATGGAAGGAAAATCCCTTCAAGAGATCTCAAAACGCTTGAAAAAGAATACAGTAGACCTGCTCTTTGATATTCTTATCGAGGAAAAACTCAGGGCTGGCGGTATATTCTTTTCCATGAATGAGGATAACCTATCGAGATTTCTATCTCTACCATATGTGATGATAGGCTCTGACAGTTCTGCTCGATCCTTTGACGGGATAACGAGAACAGGCAAACCCCATCCGAGGGGATTTGGAAGTTTTCCGAGGTTTCTCAGCAGATATGGAGATACCCTGGGCATGGCTGAAGCGATTTACAGGATAACGGCAATGCCAGCAAAAACCTTTTCTATCAAAAATAGAGGTTTAATCTCTGAAGGTTATTATGCTGACATCGTCATCTTCGATAGCGACAGGATTGCGGACAGGGCCACCTTTGAAGAACCCTTTTTAAGACCTGATGGAATCAATTATGTGATCATAAATGGAAGGATAGCTGTTAGGGAAGGCATCCCAACAGGCATAAAAAGCGGAAGGGTACTGAGACATGGCAGTTAGACCACTGATAGGGATAACCGTGGATATTGAGAATGGTTATTATAGACTGAGAGATGAATATGTTGAGGCGGTTGTTAAGGCAGGTGGTATGCCTTTTTTAATCCCACCACAGATGCCATCTCCTGTAACAGAAATTATAGACGGTCTCATAATCTCTGGTGGTGATGACCCTGACCCCTCCTATTATAATGAAAAACCCCACTCTCTCTCAAAGATAGTCTCAAAGAGAAGGAGCGATTTCGAGTTATCACTTATCGGGTCATTTATAAGGACAGGAAAGCCTATCCTCGGCATCTGCTATGGAATGCAGCTGATAAACATCTTCTTTGGCGGGACACTCTATCAGGACATCAAGAGCCAGTTGAGGCATTCTATTGACCACAGGGATGACCATATCATCATTATAAAGGAAAACCCCTTTTTTTCTGTTAGAGAAAGCACTGTCAATTCATCACACCATCAGGCCATTAAGGATTTAGGAAAGGGGCTTGAGGTCTTTGCAGAAGCGGAGGATGGTGTTGTCGAGGCTGTATATTTAAAAGGCCATCCCTTCATGATCGGGTTACAGTGGCATCCTGAAAGGTCACTCAAAAAGAATAGAACAGAGGCAGCAAGGTATGATAGTCGGTTCGGCAAGCTCACAATGCAACTGTCAGAAGGGATATTCAAGGTTATGATTGATAGGGCAAGGGAAAGTAATGGCACTTAACAGGTTTTATCTATTATCTCTCATATCATTAGTAATACTCCTCGGATACCTGAGCTATCAGATCTTCAAGCCCTTTCTGACACCGATAGCCTGGGCAATAGTTCTTTCCCTCGTATTTTACCCTCTTTATGCCTTCTCACTGAAATTCCTTAAATACAGGGCCCTTGCCTCTCTCCTTACCCTGTCAATTATTCTCGTCATCATACTTGGACCCTTCTCATATCTGTCCTTTCTCCTCGTTAAGGAATTGGGAGACATATCAGAATACATAGAAACAGGACGGATTAAAGAGATAAGCAAGATACTTGAACATCCACAGGTAAGGGCAATAATCGACAGGATAATAAACCTCCTGAATATCTCAGAATCACAGATTAATGATGCGATTGTCAGCGGAATATCGAGGATCGGCAAAGCCCTCATAGAGAAGATTTCTGTCGGGGTGGGAGATGCCCTAACAGTGGTATTAAATTTTATATTCATGTCCTTCTCCATTTTCTTTCTCCTGAAGGATGGCACTGACTTTCTAAGGAGATTCAGAGATTATATGCCTTTTTCAGAGGAGCAAAAGGACAGACTGACGATGCAGATGAGGGATATAATAGTATCAACCATTTACGGTGGCGTAATAGTTGCAATTGTTCAGGGACTTATAGGAGGCATCACTTACTCCTTTCTCGGCATTCAGGCACCTGTGATATGGGGAATAGCCACGGCAGTTGCATCCTTTGTCCCTCTTCTCGGTGCCTTTGCTATATGGGGTCCAATTGCTGGATACCTTTTCACTCAGGGTGCGGTCGCAAAGGGCATCATCTTAACTATTGTTGGCGTCTTTGGTATTAGCCTGATTGATAATATTTTAAAACCTATCATAATAGGAAGCAGAACCAGGATGCCTGTCCTTATAATTTTCTTCAGTGTCCTCGGTGGAATAAAGCTCTTTGGCCTAATAGGTCTCATCATGGGACCCTTTGTCCTGGCTGTCTTTGTCTCAGTTGTCGAGATATTCAGAAACGTAGAAGGCCAGGGTGGTTTTAATGTATAACACTTCTGTTATAATATCAAACGTGATGGGTGATGGGCATTACGGATCACGTATCACGAACAACTATCCTAAGTAAACGGAGGATAAAATGCTTGACAGGAATGAATTAAAGGATATCTCATCCTTCACAGGAAAGAATGGTTATTTCGTAAGTCTCTATCTCAATGTAGACCCCCTTTACAATAAAAAAGGTGATTATCTGACCCATTTCAAGAATATGGTCAAAGAAGGGATAGAGAAGGTAGATAAGGCCATTTATAAGAGAATCAAAGACGATATAGAGAAGATAGAGAATTATGTACTGACGAATAAGCGGATGTTCAGAAAGGGCCTTTGCCTCATCAGTTCCTCTGAGAATGACTTCTGGAGGGAATATCATATCAATGTCCCTGTAAGAAATGACCTCATCATTGATAAGACACCCTTTGTAAAGCCACTAATGGATCTTCTCGACAACTACCAGAGATATGCCCTTTTACTGGTTGATAAGGAATCAGCGAGGATCTTTATTATTCATCTGGGCGAGATCGTTGAATATGGAGAGGTTCACTCTTCAGATGTTCCCGGAAAACATAAGAAGGGCGGCTGGTTTGCCCTTTCCCAGAATCACTATGAAAGGCATATAGACTATCATGTTGGTCTGCACCTTAAGGATGTGTTAGAGAGATTTGGCTCTTTCCTTAGTGGTGAATATATAGGAAGGGTTATTATTGGTGGCTCTGATGAGGCAGTATCAATGGTTAAGGAGAGGTTACCAAAGGAGATACTCGAAAGGGTCATTAGCAATATACGGATAGAGATGTTTGCAAAACCTGATGAGATATTAAAGAAGGTTCAGCCCCTTGTTTATGAATATGAAAGGAAAAAGGAAGAAGAAGAGGTTCAGGACCTTATAAACAGGTCGCTTAAAAATGAAAATGCCGTGATAGGACTCGATAATGTATTGAATGCCTTACAGCAACAGAGGGTCATGAAGCTCTTTGTCCTTAAAGATTACAATCCTAATGGATTTTCCTGTAACTCCTGCGGTTATCTATCATCGCAGGATGTAAACCCATGCCCTTATTGTGGTAACAAGATGGAGGCAGAGAAATTCATAGTTGACTCGGCCTGTGAGAAGGCAATACAGCAGGGGGCATTAATAGAGGTTATCGCTGAAAATAAAGAACTCGCAAAATACGGTAGCATCGGGGCTTTCCTGAGGTATTAGGATTTACAGGATTAGAATGGTTGAGTAGTGGCTTTGTAAGTGATTTTCCCTTAACAACTAAACAACTTTCAACTTATCCAAAATTAATGGGAAAAGAGGAAATACTAAAAAATGACCCTATAATCAAAAGGTTCTTATTTGTTATATCTCCTTTGATGGAAAAGATAAATGTTCTTTATCTGTTTGGCTCAAGATGCAGAGATGACTGGCGGCCTGATTCTGATTACGATATATTAATCGTACTTGAGAAAAAGGATAAAGAGCTTATAAGCATGCTATATGATATTGTTATGGATATACTTCTGGATACAGGTAAGTTGATTTCACTAAAGATATTTACAAAGGATGAATTTAACCGTCTGAGGTCAATACCAACACCTTTTATGGAGAGTGTTTTAAAGGAGGGGGTCAGACTTGGATCCAGCCATTAAGGAATTAATAAAGGGGTATATTGAAAAGGCTGAAAAGAAGCTTAATGTTGCTGAGAAGCTTCTCAAAACAGAAGACTATGAAGATGCTGTCTCAAGGGCCTATTATGCAGTCTATCATGCGACACAGGCGCTTCTTTTATCAGAAGGCGAAAGGGCAGAAACGCACAAGGGAGTTGTAACACTTTTTGGTCTGCTTTTTGTAAAAACAGGGAAGTTTAAGAAAAATCTTGGTAAATATCTGGCAAATTTAAAGGATGACAGGGAAAGTGGAGATTATGAGATTTTTTCTTATATTGATAAAGAGACTGCGGAGAC
>JBKBUA010000090.1:4256-7945 GCA_046290845.1 Thermodesulfovibrionales bacterium | reverse complement strand
TCTCTTCCTGAAGGAACATCTCCATCTACTGCCCTTATTATCCTTTCAATGATGTTCTCATATCCTGAATAAAGGGAGTGAAGCGAACCAGCTATTGCCTTAATATGGGAGTCTATGTTCTCAGGGTCCTTCTCTTTTTGGAGCCTTAAGAGCTTTCTCTTGATGCTTTCTACTTCCTTTTTGATTAAGGCCATATCGGCATTTATATCAGCTATCAGGGCTTCCATAATATCCCCTCTTTCTTAATCCTCTGCCTGACCTCATGTCTCAAATCCTCTTCAAGGAAGAGAATATCAAAGGCCGTCTGCCTGAATATCTCTTCAAGCCTTCCAGTAACAAAAGCCCTTCTGTCTTCAGGAAGCCCCTTAACAGCAATGTCAATATCAGAATGTTCATTAAACTCTGAAGGTTTCAGCACAGAGCCAAAGACATAAACCTCCCCTGCGCCTTCAGCATAAAGCATTGCTACTGCCTCTTTGAGCCTCTTTAAAGCCCTCTGCCTGAGGTTTTCTTTTAATTCTCTCCTTCTTTTTGACAGTACAGTCTCAACCATCTAAAAGACCTTCTCGAGTTCAACCCCGAATCCCTCAAGGAGCTTTGAGTTCACCTTGCCCTTTTCTATTGCCTGACTGTAGATCTTAAACTCTCCGTTCACATTCTCATAAACCTCTATGCTCTTTTCCATGGGGTCCACTATCCAGTACTCCTTTACACCTGTCCTCTCATAGACCCTCTTTTTGTGCCTCAGGTCATAATAGGCAGTTGATTCTGAGAGTATCTCTATCACAAGGTCAGGTGCACCCTCTATCTTCTTTTCACCAATTATATTAAGCCTCTCATTGGAGATAAAGATAATGTCTGGCTGATAGGTCTCTGTCTCTGATAGATAGACATCCATTGGTGCATCGATTACCTCACCAAGTCTTCTATCATCAACAAATTTAACCAGCTCAAACTCGATTTTCCTTGAGATTATCTGATGGTAAGGCACTGGTGACGGTGTCATAATCAATTCTCCTCCTATTAATTGATAGGGTGCTCCCTCTGGCAATCTGGCATAATCCTCATAGGTATATTGCCTCTTGGACTTTTCTAAGGCTGCTGTGACCATAAGAGACCTCCTCATCATCTTTATTAAATTATACCAATTGAACAATCTCTTTTCTATCTCTCATATTTATATGGCCTGCAAGGTTGAAAAGTTGGTGGTATAAGGGTTAAAATCTCAAGAGATTTAGATTTCATTATGAGAAAGAAACAATTGAAAGAGATTGCTGAAAGGCATGGGATCTCTGTTGTTTATCTCTTTGGTTCGCAGGCTGAAATAGGCAAAAGGTATCTCGAAGGAGAAAGGGTCATGCCTGATGCCAGCTCTGATCTTGATGTGGCAGTTGCCTTTGAGAGACCACCAGAGCCTGATAAAGCCCTTGAGACCTATGGGTTTATATATAAGGAACTCTCCATACTTTTTGATCCCTTTGAGATAGACCTGATATTCCTGCACGAACATAATGCCCTTTTTAAGTATGAGATTATAAAGGGCATAAGGATCTATGTAAAGGACGAGGAGTCTGCAGATAATATCGAGATGGAGATAATGAGACAGGCTGAAGACCTCTCCTTCAAGAGGAAGAAATTTTGTGAGGAGATAATGGAGGCTATAGAGGATGGTTATTTCGAATTTGAATATAGCCCGTCTCGTTGAGCTTATCAGATTTATAGAAGGTTGCCTTGAGGAACTGAGACCTTTCTCTCTGATGTCTGAAGAGGAATTTTTAAGGGATAAAAAGAACCCACCTTTTGTAGAAAGTTATTTAAGGAGGGCACTGGAGGCCCTATTTGATATAGGAAGACATATACTGGCAAAGACCTATGGATTTAAGGAATTAGAGTATAAAGCAATTGCGAAGGAGCTCGGGCATAAAGGGATTGTGACAAAGGAAACCTCTGATATCCTTTATAGGATGGCAGGTTATAGAAATAGAATGGTTCATTTCTACAGGGAGGTTATGCCTTCAGAATTATACCTGATCGTAACAAAGAACCTATCAGATATAGAACAATTTATTAAAGAGATCAACTCTTTCCTGAAGGAATACAAAAAACTCCATCACCCTTAGGCTTCCAAAGCTCAATTTTGTGGTATAATTTTTACAGTAATCTCTTGTAATCCAAAAAGGAGAAACTTTATGCCTACAATTGAGGAACTTGAACAGAGGACAGATAATCTCGAACTCCTGATGGGACAATTGATCATCCAGACCCTTAAGCTCGAAAAGGAGATGAAGGAGTTTAAGGATGAGATGAAGGCCTTTAAGGATGAGATGAGAGAAGAAAACAAAAAAATGAATAAGAGGTGGGGAGAGATCTCCAACAAACTGGGCACCATCGTGGAGGATATAATCTATCCTTCCCTAAGGCCTGTGATAAATCAGTATTTTAATTGTGAACCCCTTGATATGGTGATGAACAGGAAAAGGCGGCGGGGTGAGCTTAAGGATGAGTATGATGCCATTGTAGAGTGTGAGGACTCGGTCTTCCTCGTTGAGGTGAAGGCAACGCCAAAAAAGGAATATATAGATGATTTCATTAAGAATAAGGTCGAGAGGTTCAAGGCACTCTTCCCTGAATATAAAGATAAAAAACTCATCCTTATATTCGCCTCCTTAAGGATTGAAGAGGATACAATTGAATATCTAACAAGGAACCGAATCTACGCAATGGCTTACAGGGAATGGGAGTACATGGACATACTCAATTTCGACGCCCTTAATTCCACTTTTAGTAGAAAGAAGGCTGATTAAAAGACACCTATAAGGACCGTTGTTGCTCCTGTGATATAATGTATCATGCTAAAAAGAGGAATTTTTGCACTGATTGGGATAATGATATCCTGTGTGGTTTTACAGTTACATCTCGAGCTTGTGGAACCGAAGGCTGATGCCCAGAGCGAGTCCGCAAAGAGTCAAAGACCCACGGTGGGTTCTGTTGAGGTGAATGTAAGGTTCAGCGAGAATCCCGAAGGGAAAAGGATAGTCTTTGAGTCTGCTGACGAAACATTCATTAAGAAGACATCTGCCACTGTCCTGAAGGACTCGATTCAGGTCAGGTTTCCCGCTGCCCCTATCCTGAGATACAGAAACGATATAAATCTCGACCTTTCTATTCAAGGCAGTGTGGTAAATATCAGGGTTAAGGAACCCTTTAGGGTTAAGACTCTCTATCTTAATGCACCTCCAAGGTTATCTATAGATGTCCTTAAGGTAGAGGCATCTTCCCCTGTAAGCCCATTGTCACCCACTCCCTCAAGGGGGGATGAGACAGCGGCTTTAAAGCCAGCAGTTACCCGTCTAATAATAGACCCTGGTCATGGCGGGTATGACGCAGGGATAATCCACAACGACATGAGAGAGAAGGATATAACACTTTCAATTGCTCGGGAGATGGAATCCATGTTCCTGAAAAAGAACAGGCCTGTATTTTTGACGAGGAGGATAGATCAGTTTATGTCTATTACTGATAGGGCAATAGCGGCCAATCAGAAGACACCAGGCATATTCATCAGTCTTCACCTTTCTCTTTCAGATGGTTTTGTAATTAATATACCCTATATTGATACGGTGGAACAGACAGAGGAATTATTCAATATGATGTATCGGCAGAGACGATATATAGATAAAAGCAAGGCT
>JBKBUA010000090.1:1869-4159 GCA_046290845.1 Thermodesulfovibrionales bacterium | reverse complement strand
TACAGATCTCTCCATTATTAAGGTTTATTATCCTGTAAAGGATAAACTCCTTATAGAAGAAAGAAAGGTGAGAAGGCAGACCTCTACACCTTCCATGGCCTCAGCCATAATTGAGGAGTTCCTGAAATGTTCTTCAATCGAGCAGGGCTGTCTGATCCCGGAGGGGACGAGGTTGTTGAATGTTTATATAGGGAAGGACGGCATACTTTACACGGACCTTTCTGATGAAATAAGGAGAAACTTTCAAGGTGATGCCTATGGAGAATTATTGCTCCTTAGGGGTCTTTATGAGAGTATTATCTCAAACCTTTCGGGGATAGATGATATAAAGATTCTTGTAGAGGGAAAAGAGATAGAGAGTCTGGGTGGACATATCAGCATCCTCTATCCATTGAAGCATACAGTGGTCGTTGCTTCAAGCAATGAATAGGTGAAGAGGTGAATGGGTGATGGGTAACTCATCACAGATCACGCATCACTCATCACGCATTACGCATTACGGATCACGGGATGTTGTCATAGGCTAATTTTTTCAAAATTTGGGAAGATTAATTCAAGCAGCCGGTGGGAGATATGGATAACAGACCGATAGGTGTTTTTGACTCAGGCATAGGAGGATTGACGGTCCTCAAGGAAATTATAAAAGAATTACCTAATGAAGGCATAATCTATCTCGGCGACACGGCACGGGTGCCTTACGGAATAAGATCGCCTGAGACGGTGACGAGATACTCTATTGAGAATGCCTCTTTCCTCGCATCAAAGGGCATAAAGATGCTTATAGTTGCCTGCAATACTGCCTCTGCCATCAGTCTCGATGGCATAAGGGAGAAATTTAATATCCCTGTGCTGGGTGTTATATCACCAGGTGCAAGGGCTGCTGTGGCAGCAACGAGGAATAAAAAGATAGCAGTGATAGGAACCGAGGCTACCATTAATAGCAATGCCTATACAAAGCATATTAAGTCTCTCGCGCCCGAAATGGAGGTAATAGGTTTGGCCTGTCCCCTTTTTGTTCCTCTTGTGGAGGAAGGCCTCAATGATGACGAGATAGCAAGACTGGTTGCGAGGAGATACCTTAGCGGATTGGTCGACAAGGAGATCGACACGCTCGTTTTAGGTTGCACCCATTACCCCTTGCTTAAGGATGTTATTGCAGAGACAGTTGGAAAGGACATAGTATTAATAGATTCGGCTGTTGAGACCGCAAGGGAGGCAAAGGTATTGATTCAGGAAAGGGGTATGGGTAGTAATAAAGAGACGGATCCATTGAGGAAATTCTATGTTACAGATTCTCCTGAAAGGTTTAAAAGGGTCGGAGAGAGATTTTTAGGTGGTTTTATAAAGGATATAGAAAAGATATATATAGGAGGTTTTTAATGAGACCCGATTACAGGAAGAATGATGAGCTGAGAAAGGTGACTATAACAAGGAATTTTATTAAGAATGCAGAGGGTTCTGTTCTTATTACCTTTGGTGAGACAAAGGTTATATGCACGGCAACGATCGAAGAAAGGGTACCACCCTTTTTGAAGGATCAGAAGAAGGGCTGGATAACAGCAGAGTACGGAATGCTTCCGAGGTCCACGCAGACGAGGGTAATAAGGGAGTCTGTGACAGGAAGGATAGGTGGCAGGACCCATGAGATTCAGAGATTGATAGGAAGGGCACTGAGGTCTGTAGTGAGCCTCGACATGCTTGGCGAGAGAACTATATGGATAGATTGTGATGTTATTCAGGCCGATGGAGGCACAAGGACAGCGGCCATTACAGGTTCTTACATATGCCTCGCCGATGCCCTTAATTATGCCCTGAGAAATGGTATGATCGAAAGGACACCTCTCAGGGATTATCTTGCTGCTGTGAGTGTTGGGATCGTGAATGGTGAGCCGAGGCTTGATCTCTGCTATGCCGAGGATTCTACAGCAGAGGTGGATATGAATGTGGTTATGACAGGAGACGGCAAGTTTGTAGAGATTCAGGGAACCGCAGAGGGATCACCCTTTAATAGGGCGGCCCTCGATACCCTTCTAAATCTCGCAGGGAAGGGGATAAGTCAATTGATAGCACTCCAGAAAGAGGTGCTTTCTGAAGGTGGCAGGTTTAAGGTTTAAGGTAATTGAATTATGTTAAAATATAAAAAATTGACTGGAGGAATAGACCATTGAGCGGGGTATATAGAAGTCTCATAATGTGGCTCCTGATAGGGTTGACTATGATACTTCTTTTCAATCTTGTCAGTACACCAAAGAAGGCAGAGGAGGAGATGATATTCTCTGACTTCATGACG
>JBKBUA010000090.1:0-1771 GCA_046290845.1 Thermodesulfovibrionales bacterium | reverse complement strand
GACTATGATACTTCTTTTCAATCTTGTCAGTACACCAAAGAAGGCAGAGGAGGAGATGATATTCTCTGACTTCATGACGAATGTCGAGCAGGGTAATGTGGATGAAGTCGTCATAAAGGAGAATCTCATCATCGGTAGGCTCAAGGATGGTAAGAAGTTCAGGACCTATTCTGCTGAGTATCCTGATCTTGTTAAGGACCTTCGTGCAAAGGGTGTGAGGATTGCTGCAAAGCCGCCTGATACAAGCCCCTGGTATGTGAACTTTTTCTTTTCCTGGGGACCTATAATTTTCCTTGTTCTTGTATGGATATTTTTCATGAGGCAGATGCAGACAGGCGGCAACAGGGCATTGTCCTTTGGAAAGAGCAGGGCCCGTCTCGTCTCTGACAAGGCCGTTAAGATAACCTTTGCAGATGTTGCAGGCGTGGATGAGGCAAAGGCAGAGGTTCAGGAGATAATAGAGTTTCTAAAGGACCCCCAGAAATTCTCAAAACTTGGTGGTAAGATACCAAAAGGTGTTCTTCTCGTTGGTTCTCCAGGGACAGGTAAGACCTTGCTTGCAAAGGCCATAGCAGGTGAGGCAGGCGTTCCCTTTTTCAGTATCTCAGGCTCTGACTTTGTCGAGATGTTCGTTGGCGTAGGTGCATCAAGGGTGAGGGACCTCTTTGATCAGGCAAAGAAGAATGCGCCATGCATCGTCTTTATTGACGAGATAGATGCTGTAGGTCGTCACAGGGGAGCAGGGCTCGGCGGCGGTCATGACGAGAGGGAACAGACCCTTAACCAGTTGCTCGTTGAGATGGACGGCTTTGAGGGAACAGAGGGAGTGATTATCATTGCTGCAACAAACAGACCTGATGTCCTTGACCCGGCACTTCTGAGGCCGGGTAGATTCGACAGGCAGGTCGTTGTACCAACTCCTGATGTAAAGGGAAGACTTGAGATACTTAAGGTCCATACGAAAAAGATTCCCCTCGATGAAAATGTTAATCTTGAGGTGCTTGCCAGGGGAACACCTGGTTTTTCAGGGGCTGACCTCGCTAATCTCGTTAACGAGGCAGCACTTCTTGCAGCGAGGAAATCGAAGAGCAAGGTCGATATGTCTGATTTCGAGTCTGCAAAGGATAAGGTCCTTATGGGTGTTGAGAGAAGGAGCATGATAATAAGTGATGCTGAAAAGAAAAATACAGCCTATCATGAGGCTGGTCATGCCCTCGTGGCAAAGCTTATCCCTGGCACTGATCCTATCCATAAGGTTAGTATCATTCCGAGGGGTAGGGCACTCGGCGTCACCCAGCAACTTCCCCTCGATGATAGATACACCTATTCACGCGATTATCTCCTTAAGACACTCAATGTCCTCTTAGGTGGAAGGGCAGCAGAGGAGATAGCTCTTCATCACATGACAACAGGTGCAGGAAATGATCTCGAGAGGGCTACAGAACTGGCACGTAGGATGGTTACGGAATGGGGGATGAGTGAGAAACTCGGTCCTTTAACCTTCGGTAAGAAGGATGAGCAGATATTCCTGGGGAGAGAGATAGCTAAGCATAAGGACTACAGTGAAAAGACAGCTGAGGAGATTGATGACGAGGTTCGGAGGCTTGTAACAGAGGCCTATGAAGGCTCGAAGAGGCTCCTTCAGGAAAACTATGACCTCCTCGATGCCCTCGCTAAAAGGCTCCTCGAGAAGGAGACGATTGAGGGACAAGAGATAGATAAACTTATTGAAGAGGCGAGGGCTGTTAAGGCGTAATTATTATGCAAAGGG
>JBKBUA010000008.1:30394-34587 GCA_046290845.1 Thermodesulfovibrionales bacterium | reverse complement strand
GCAATATCCTTTTGTAACGGGATCATCCCGAGCGAGGGAAGTTGAACTGCCTTTTCGATATCCTTTGCATCCTTCACAGTGTTGTCAAAATATTCAACGAGAAAGGCCAGCCCTACTCCACCCATCAAACCAAAAATAATCGAAAGCAAGAGATTCATACCTTTGTTAGGTTTATAAGGAACCCTCGGATATACAGCTTTATCAACAATCTGGATATTCGTTGCCCTGCTCATAGCCGCCACACTAACTTCATTTAGACGCTGTAAGAGATTATTAAGCAACCCCCTGTTAACATCTACCTCTCTTTTTAAAATTTGATATTGAATAGCCTTTTCTTGAAATCCGAGAACCTTTCTCTTGATTGAATCAACAGCCTTTGATAAATTTGCCTCCTTCTTCAGGGCCGCATTGTAATCTGATTCTATTGATCTTATGATACTCGCCTTCTCCTTTTCTATCCTTTCACGGATAGCATCCATCTGACTTTTAAGATTCTTCATCTTTGGGTAATCAGGGGTATAGGTCTTGAGGAGATTAAAATATTCTGCCTCGAGTGTGGCATGTTGACTCTTCAAACCCTGAATGAGAGGATTATTGAGTATAACAGGGTTTTCAAAACCGTTTTCCTTTACCTCCTTAAGAAGCGCCTCCTTCTGCATCCTCTCCGTTGTCACCGCATTTAATGCTGTTGAGACCTCCGTAAGTTTTTGATTAAGTATACTCTGTTTGTCGCTATCAAGGAATATTATCTCATTCCTTGAAGAATAGTCGTTTAAGGCTTTTTCGGAAGCCTCTACTTTAGCCGTAGCTATCTCTATCTGTTTTGTCAAAAAGTTCTTTGCCTCTTTACTTGCATCCATTCTGCTTTCGAGGTCATATTCAATGAATGATTCTGCTATTGCATTAGTTACAGCTGCTGACAAATCAGGTTTGTTTGATTCGAAACTCACTTTAACAAGTTGAGAATTTTTTACCGGGGTTACCTCTATCCTGCCAATGAGTGAGTTTATGGCCCACTCAGGCACATCGCTCTTGATCTCAGAATGGGTATCATTAACCTCAGTTTGAGATTTCTGTTGAAGGGAATTTAACCATTGCACAGGCAAGGTGATGACATTTGTAACAGTTCTCTTTATCTTCATCAGATCGTCCTCAACAGGTACAAAGTCCTTATTCTTATGAAGCTCGAGCTTTCTTATCACCCTTTCAGCCAGTGCCCTGCTCTTAATCAGTTCATATTGTGTTGTGTAATAATCAGGACCTGGCTGCCTTATATCAACTCCCTTAAAGGATAGAACATTGGGGTCTTCTTTATCTATCTTTATCACCACCGTAGATTTATAAACAGGGGCCATCATAAGGGTTATCGCCATGGTCGTAATAACAGTCGATACCAAAAAGACAACGAGGTACCATTTTCTTTTGATTATCACATTAATGTAGTCCCTGAGGTGAACCTCCTCTTCCTTTTCTGTAGTCAGATACCGAATATATGTTGATGGTGGCAAATCGTGAGGTTCGTATGGTTTAAGATACTGGTTATTTTTCCCTCCGTTATTCATGTTAAAATCCCTTTCCAAGGCTAAAGATACCAAAATTCAGACTCGTTGCGAGCCCTTTAAAGAAACTCTTTATACCACTTTTAGAGACAATTATAATATCCTTATCCTTTATCTCTATGTCGGGCTTGTTACCTGAAAGTATCGCATCATAATCAACCAATATAACATCCCTTTCTGATTTACCATTATCTCTGAATATCCTGATATCTGACGGAGATGCCACATAATCAAGCCCTTTTGCCATACTCAGGGCCTGAACGAGTGTGGTCTTTCCCTTAATCTGGAAAGAGCCAGGGCTATGAACAGCACCGTCAACAAAGAATATCCCGCTCTTAGGTACATGTATAACATCTCCTGCAACAAGGGGAATATTTAATTCTGACTGTCCATTTACGAGCAATTCGTTTAGATCTATAACGATCTTTTCTATCTTTGAAACATTATCGGTAGACTCAACGGTTCTCTGCACTATGCATACATCACCTGCCTCCTGAGTGAGGCCTCCTGCTAAAGAGATCATATCTAAGAGGTATTTCTGGCCTGTCACATAAAAGATGTTTGGATTTTTAACTGACCCAAGAACAGAGATAGGCTGACTTCTATATTCCTTGACAAAGATGCTTACGGCTGGTTCTGTAATGTATTTCTTCAATTTATTTGATATATCCGCCTCAACCTCTGCCACTGTCCTCCCAGAAACCTCAATCTTTCCTATAAGAGGTAATTGAATAAAACCTGTCGCGCTAACTCTGACTGCGGTCTTTAACTCCGGCACTCGAAAGACATCAATCTCGAGAAGATCTTCGGGACCAACCTTGTAATCAGCAACCGTAAAGGTCTTCCTGAATTCAACAACCTTTTGCGATAATTCTGTATTTAATATGTCACTCTTAGAGCTTGCCTGGAAAGTCTGAAAGGCCTCTGACTTTATTTCGCTTTTCCCTCCGCAGGAACTCAAAAGAAGTAAAATAAAAATAAAAAGGACAATCAATCCACCATAAAGTTCATTGTGTAATATCCTTATCAATGACTTCATATCCTTTCGTAGTAAGAAAGATCCCACTACCTTTGCGGGCTTATGCAATCCTTCATTCTTATACACTTATACCACCTCCTCAATTATGAATTTGCAAAAAGTGTGCTTATCACTCACTCAAGAATGAGTCAAAAAAAAAGACATAAGCGAAACTTGTGCCGACGGGCTAATTATATAGTTAAATCACCTCAGGAAGTCATCCATCTGAGAGTGAGGCATAAAAACGGAAAGAATTTGAATTTTTCAAATTCAAAATATTTGTGTCTTTTAGATACAACAGAACTCTTCTGTCTCTTAAAGTTACAATCTTAAGTCTCGACAACCATCACCAGGGCATTAACTATCTTGGGGTCATAAAAGGTCCCTGCCTGTCTCTTTATTTCTTGAAGCGCCTCCTCAGGGGAAAGTTTATCTCTATAAGGTCTATCAGAAACCATGGCATTAAAAGAGTCAACAACCGAAAGAACCCTTGAAACCAGAGGTATTTCTTCGCCCTTTAAACCTTCGGGATACCCTGTGCCATCATACTTCTCGTGGTGGTGTATGATAGCCCTTCTTACATCTTCTGAAAACTCAAAACTATTGAGCAATGTAATCGTAATATAGGGATGAACCCTGAGGGCTTTTACCTCTGTAGGCGTTAGGGACTTTCCTCTAAGTATATCCTCACTTGCAAGCATTAAGCCTATGTCATATAACATCGAGGTGTATAAGGCAAGGTTTCTCGTGTCTTCATCAACCCCAAGATAATCCATAATCTTACTGACGAGATCATGAATAACCCCATTCTTTTTATGATAATTCCTGATGGCGCTAACAAGACCTTCAAAGGTCTTTAAATAATTCTTTAATTCCTTCCCGCTATATTCCTGTGAGTATAACCTTTTTAGGATAAACGAGACCCTCTCACTAAGTGCCTGAGCAATATAAAGATCACGAACTGTAAAAGGTTTAGAATCCTTTTTATTGTTCAGATTTAGAACCCCTATCACCTTTCCATTTATCTTAAGCGGTAATGAAAGTAGAGACTTTGTATTATACTGAGAGAGATTCTTCTTGACAAATCTTGGGTCGTTCTCTATGTCTTCAATGAGCAATGGCTTTCCCTCAAGGGCAACCCATCCTGCAATATTGTCGCCTATGCGCAGTCTTGTCCTTCTTATTATGTCTTCATCAAGCCCAATAGCCCCTTTTATTAAGAGGTCTCCTGTAAACTCATCTTCAAGCATTATTGAACAGACATTTATGTCCATCAATTCTGTTATAAATTCGGTTAACCCTTCCACCATATTCTCTATTATTGCCTCGACCTTTAATCTCTCGATCTTGGGTATAGTCATGGTAATAACAGATGGCTGCCCATTCTCAGCGCTCAAGAGCCAGCGATGAGTCTCCGCCACCCTCTTAGCAAGATAAAGCTTCAATCTTGCTTTTGACCTGTCTATCTTGAAGATATTTATCGGGTCTCTGATCAATGACAATAGCGTCTCAGGAAGCTGGCCAGGAAGATTAAATATGATATTAACAAAATCGTTCTCCCTCACGGTAATACTAAGGCTATCTCCGTATTCGAGATAATGGCAGAGGCTCTCTAA
>JBKBUA010000008.1:16148-30295 GCA_046290845.1 Thermodesulfovibrionales bacterium | reverse complement strand
GATGACCTTGGTCTCGTCTTCTAATCTCAAAAAATCGAGCTGATTTTCGACTATATAAATTAGTTTGTCAACTTCGTCAGAAATAATATCGTAGAACTCTTCCAAATCAATCCTTCCAAGATCCTTATGTTGTCTGAGATAATAAAGGGAGCCCTTTATAGAATTCAGGGGGGTCCGTAATTCATGGGATACTCGAGTAAGAAATTCTGTCTTTGCAATATCGGATTCCACAAGTTTTCTGTTCAACTCTTCAAGCTCAACCGCCTTTAACTGAAGTTTATTCATGAGAAAGGCATTCTCTATCGCTATAGCCGCCTGATTTGCTATTATCTTTATAAGGGTAAATTCATCATCACTAAAAGGAGCGCTACCCTTTTTGTCATTTATATTCAAAACCCCGTATAGTTTCTTTCTACTTATGATAGGACAGGATATAAAGGAGCCGGTCTTGTAACGATCCCTCTTCCACCTCTTGAATCTGCTATCTTTATCAATGTCCTCAACAAGAACAGGTATCCTGTTAAGAGCGACATTGCCAGCTATTCCTTCCCCTACCTTGACCCTGTATGTACTTGCCATGCCTATATCTATTCCTCTCGATGCAAGGATATAAAGCTCATCCCTGTCGTTGACGAGCATGAAAGAGCCCTTTTCAGCATTGGTATAATTTATTGCAAGATCGAGCATAAGGTTTGCTATTGCTCCAACATTATCAGTAATAACAAGGGCATTAGTAATCTCCTGCAAGATCGAAAATTTCTTTTCTAAGAGTTTATTCTCCATATTCCAAATTGATATAGGTTCTCTTGCCTTCTTCTTTTTCTTCTCTTTGAGGGAGCGTCCTATCCTTACCCAGCCTCTTCGCTCTATAGAGCGCCTTATCGGCATCCATAATAAGACTTTCAATGTCACTACTTTCAGGATACATCGCAATACCTATACTAACAGTCATCCTTTCTTTCGGGAATTTCCTCCATCTCGGCTGAATCTGATTTTTAATATTTTCCCTTACCCTTTCAGCCACATGAAAAGCCTCCGATTTCTGTATCTGTGGCATTATGATGGCAAATTCCTCGCCTCCAAATCTTACAAGTATATCATTTGCCCTGATTGACCTCGCCATAATAGATGCAATCTCCCTTAATACAAGATCACCTGCCCTGTGGCCCTCCGTATCATTAAAGAGTTTAAAATCATCTATATCAGCAATGGCCAACGAGAAGCTCAGGCCATATCTCTTTGCCCTCGTATATTCTTCTTCGATACGTATATCAAAATACCTCCTATTGAAGAGTCCTGTCAATGGGTCTGTTATGGAAAGTTCCCTCATCTGCTCAGCAGTTTGATGACACATCGCTAGTTTTAGAAGAATAGAGGCCTGTTGGGCAAAGGGTGCAATAATAGAAAGGTCACCCTCTGAAAAGGGCTCTCCAGAGGCCTTATCAGATAGATTCAGTATCCCTATAACCTCATCAGCTATCTTAAGGGGTATGCTTGCAAAGTAGGGAGTCTTATAACGAGGTCTCCGTGTATGGATGAAGTCCTTGAATTTATCTTCTCTATCAACAAAAAGTGACATCCCGCTTTCGTAAACCTTTCCTGCTATACTCTCGCCTTTCCTGACCTTCACCCCTTCCATGAGCCACATATCAGAGCCTGTAACTGCTGACACCCTCAGTACCTCTCTCTTCTCGTCAGGCAGCATAAGAGAACACTTCTCGGCATTCAGTAAACCCGATGCCTCCTTCACTATTTTCTCGCATAAGCCTATCGGGTCCTTATAATGAGAATAAAGATTCAATATCTTTAGTGATACAAGGCCCATCAGCTTTTCCATATTCTCATAATTGCCTCTTCTCCGCTGGATTTCGCAGAGAAAAGATACCATCCGGCAAAACTTGTTTATAAAATCAAACGCAGTTTTATCGATGTAAGAATTAAAGATACCAAGAAAAGAGGAGCACCTTTCTTCAAAAACGAGAGGGAAAAGATGTACTGATAGAATATCCTCAGGAAAACCAGAATGCCAGAGTTCATGGGCGTCCAGAATAGAAACATTTTTCTTATCACTGTATACATTGGAAACAAATCTATCATCCTTTCTGAATCTTATATTTTTAATTACATCCTTCAGCCTACCCTCATAGACCTCTGGATAAAAATGCCCATTCTTTAGTTCAAAGATGGCAGCTGTATCCACATTGAAAAGGAAGATAATGCTATCAATGATCAGTCTATAAGCCGCTCTTAGATCCGTGAACGTAACATTCGCCAGAAGGTTCATAATGGCCATTGACCACTGCCTCTGAAGATCGAGTTCGCCCTTCCCACAACTGAATATAAGGGTATTCTCTATAATTGAATGGATATATCCTACCCTGTTCCTCGCCTCCTCTTCATTCAAAATAACTATCTTATCAACACATCCTTCAAAATCTGCCTTTCTAAGCCCCATGTCATGAGCAGCCTTTACAGTAAATCCCCTGAAATCCTCTAAAGAACTATAAAAGGCTTCTGCCACGGCACAGAAGTCTCTATCTTTGTAATGAAAGGGAATGAATATGTGATATTGTGATGCGGGTCCCTTAACTATGACGGGGCTGTTTCTCTCATGTATCGCCTGGAGATTTCTGGTTATAAAACTATTGTAAATAGCATCCCCTTTCTCCGATGATTTTACCAGGGACAAAACCGCCTCATCCCTGATTGGTGATACGAGGAGACGCATCCTCTCATCGTAAAGGGAAAAATATAAATTCGTTAACCCTGTAAGGGACTCAAAAACCCTGGTGATATATGTGATCTCTAAGGGATATTGAAACATCCCTAATAACTTAGCAAAAACTATACCTTATTAAAATGGTCGGGGCGAGCCGATTTGAACGGCCGACCACTCGCACCCCAAGCGAGTGCGCTACCAGGCTGCGCCACGCCCCGATTATTGATTGAAAGCCCAAAACTAAAGGGTACTAAGGATATCTCTGAGCCTTTTCTTTATCTTTTCGAGGATTTCCTTTGTTTCATTATAAGATGGGCTAACAGTTGCCCTTGCAGGTGTTGCCTCTCCAAATTTCTTTCTTACGCCCTCAATGGTATATCTCTCGTCATAGAGTAACTTCTTTATCTGCAACACCATATCGAGGTCTTTTCTTGAATAAACTCTCTGTCCGGAAGCGGTCTTCCTCGGCCTAAGGAAAGAAAACTCTGTCTCCCAATATCTCAATACATAGGGCTCCACGCCTGCAATCCTGCTGACCTCGCCTATCTTATAGAATAGCTTTTCAGGGACTCGTTTGTCCTGATCTAATACCTTTTTTAAAGACAACTCAGACATTTACCCTCTCAACAATATCCTTTATTATATTACTCGGTTTGAATACAACGACCTTTCTCGCTGTTATTTGCAGATCATCGCCTGTCTGGGGATTCCTTCCCCTTCTCTCCCTCTTCCTTTTCACATTGAAGGTGCCAAAGCCTGATATCTTAACAGACTCTCCCTCGGATAAGGTCTGTTTTATAGTCTCAAAGATTGTTTCGATGATCTTCTGAGCCTCCACCTTCGGAAGTCCCACCCTCTCAAATATTATCCTTACAAGATCAGCCTTAGTCATTACTTAACCAGAAAATCTCAAGATCTTTAGTAATATCTTCTTCCTAACTCGTTAATTTTATTTGTTTTTTAATTATATTACCATGTTAAGGCATTGTCAAGAAAAATCTTTTTGAGTGTATGTTATTCTATAAATTATGGCCTATTACTTATCAGAAAATATTGTTCTGAAATGGCTTGAAAGTCCTTCTTTATACAACATCCAAAGGGATGAACTGTATGAACTCGATCATGAGTCATTTGAATTCTTAATGGACTGTGTAGACGGCATAGAGGCCTGCGCTGATTTATCCTTTCTTAAATACTGCCTTAATGAGGGAATTCTTTCGGAAAGACCCAGGAAAACCGAACATCCACCAGTATTAAGGTCTCCTGTGCCTTCACTTAGGTACCTGGAATTACAGATTACAAACAGGTGCAATCTCCTCTGTAAACACTGTTATATAGAAGATAAAGACCCTGACGAGTTATCCATCGATGAAATAACTGAAATACTCAGGGAGTTTGAAGAGATGCAAGGCCTGAGGGTCATTATAACTGGAGGAGAACCCCTTCTATATACAAGATTTAAGGAATTAAACAATATCCTTCCGAGATTCTCTGTTAGAAAGCTTTTACTGAGCAACGGGCTTTTACTTACTAAGGCAATCATTGAAGAACTTAATTTCGAGGAGGTCCAGATAAGCATCGATGGTCTTGAAGATTCTCACGATTCAATACGGGGGAAAGGAACATTTAGAAAGGCATTGGATTCAATAAGACTAATAAAAGAGGCAGGGCTGGATGTATCTGTGGCAACGATTATTCATCCTAAAAATCTCAGAGACCTTGATAAACTCGAGAAAATACTTATGGATATGGATGTAAAGACATGGACAGTAGATATCCCCTGTAATCAAGGGAGATTAAGATCTAATAAAGAATTCGTCGTATCACCGGAAGAAGGCGGCAAATACCTCAGATACGGATTTGGAGAAGACCTTCATTCCCCTTCGTCAGGCTTTGCATGCGGTCTTCATTTAATGGCGGTAACGGCAAAGGGTGAAATATCTAAATGCACATTTTACAGCGATAGAAAGGTTGGCCTCATAAGGGATGGCCTCCGTGAATGCTGGCAGAAGATAAAGCCTGTAAAGTTGATCGACCTGAGGTGCGATTGTGAATATATAGAGGTCTGTCGAGGAGGCTGCAGGTACAGGGCAGAAATACTAACAGGTGATCCCTTGGGAAAGGATCTGTATAGATGCAGTTATTATGGAATTGATTGAGATAGATGGCAGTTTCGGCGAGGGCGGTGGTCAGATCCTCAGAACCGCCCTGAGCCTTTCATGCCTCCTTAATAAACCATTCAGGGTCTTTAATATAAGAAAGGGACGCAAAAAGCCAGGGCTAATGCCGCAGCATATAGTCTCTGTAAAGGCTGCAGGAGAGATTTCAGAGGCGGAGGTTACAGGTGCTGAATATGGCTCAATGGACCTCGTCTTTAAACCCCGAGGGTTTAAAGGTGGAACCTTTTCCTTTGATATAGGGACAGCAGGGTCAGCCTGTCTCGTATTACAGACTATTCTTCCTTCTCTCCTATTCTCTGCTCAAACCTCATCTTTAATGATCAGGGGTGGTACCCATGTCCCCTTCAGTCCCTCCTTTAACTATGTCTCGGAGGTCTTTATCCCGATGCTCGAAAAGATGGGTATCTCGGTAAGAGTTGATATTGAAAACTACGGTTTTTATCCGAAGGGTGGTGGTGTCATCAGAGCGGAGACCTTTCCATGTATCAGGATAAACCCGCTCAGGGCCACAGATAGGGGGAAAATTAAAGAGATTAATGGATGTTCCTGTGTTGCAAACCTTCCATTGAGTATTGCCGAAAGACAGAGAGATGCCTTCATGGGAAGAATTAGATCCATATATAGTCGAGCCGTAAATATCGATTTATTTACAGTGCCTTCTATAGGACAGGGGACATTTCTCTTTCTAAAGGTTATCTCTGAAGGTGCTATTGCTGGTTTTACATCTCTCGGTGCAAAGGGAAAAAGGGCCGAAGCGGTTGGAGAAGAGGTGGCAGAGGAGGTCATTAAATATCTAAAATCTGATGCAGCCCTTGACCCTTATCTTCCTGATCAGTTAGTCCTCTACCTCGCGCTTTGTAAAGAAGAGTCGGTCATAACAACATCTTCCATTACAGAACATCTCCTCACAAACCTCTGGGTTATAGGAAGGTTTATAGACTTCAGATACTCAATTGAGGGAGAAAAGGGAGGACCTGGACTGATAAGGATTAACCAAAACGCAATTTCGTGTTAAAACATATGAGGGAAATATTATAAAATTACACGATGTCTGTCATAAGAGCTAATCTCATAGATACTGTTAGATACCTTTCCGACGATATTGGCCAGAGGAGTTATCTCGATATTGATAAACTGAACAAGACGGCCTCGTATATTGAGAGCAGGCTGGTTTCTTCAGGTTGCAATGTTGTAAGACAAACCTTTGATTTCAGAGGAGGAAAATACCTCAATTTGATAGCAGAAATAAAAGGGGAGAATAACACTAAAAGACCTCTCATTATAGGAGCACACTATGATACAGTGGTTGGAACGCCAGGGGCTGATGACAATGCAAGCGCTGTTGCGGTCTTAATTGAGATCGCAAGGCTCTGTGCATGTTCTCGACCAGACAGGGACATCATATTCGTGGCTTTCAGTCTTGAGGAACCACCTGCCTTTATGACGAGCAGGATGGGGAGCTTTGTTTATGCTAAGAGTCTCAAAGAGAGAGGGGTCAGTATAGAAGGAATGGTGTCACTGGAGATGCTCGGTTATTATTCTGACGAAAAGGGCTCACAGATTTATCCCCTGTCAATCTTCAGGTTATTTTACCCTGATAGAGGGAATTTTGTTGCCTTTGTAGGGAACCTTTCATCAAGGTCCTTCACGAGGAGGTTCCTGAATACCTTCAGGTCTGTATCGACCTTTCCCGTTGAGAGCCTCAATGCCCCTGTTTTCATACCAGGCGTGGACTTCTCTGACCACAGGAGTTTCTGGAGGTTTGGCTACCCAGCCTTTATGATAACAGATACAGCCTTTTACAGGAATCCGAATTATCATGCCCCTGGAGACCTATCATCTACCCTCGATTACGAGAGAATGGAGAAACTTACAATAGGTCTATATGAGGCGATCAGGGTAATCTGATTACCTGAACATAAGAAATGCATTAAGATCAGAATACAGGATTCACGATTCAAGATACACGTTACAGGATACACGATAAAACATGTATCATGCATCTTGCATCTTGTATCTTGATGTGAGCAATATCTGTACTATTTGGGTTAAAATAAGAAAAAAAGATAAGGAGTAAGAGGAATGGCTTTTCAACAGATACGACAGATGCCAACGGTAAAGGAAATCTTACAAACAATGCCCCTATCTGTAAGCATGAAGAAGATTAAACAGAAAAGGGATGAGGAGATAAGGGCTGTCTTTGAAAGGAGAAATAATAAATTCCTCATGATAATCGGACCCTGCTCTGCTGACAATGAGGACGCTGTTTGCGATTATGTAGCAAGACTCGCCCGTGTTCAGGAGGAGGTTAAAGATAAGATCATAATTATCCCCCGCATCTACACAAACAAGCCACGAACAACAGGCGAGGGTTACAAGGGCATGGCTCATCAGCCCAAACCTACAGAGGGTCCAAACATGGTGAAAGGATTAAAGGCAATAAGGAAGATGCACATAAGGGCACTCGAAGAGTCTCACCTGCCAGCCGCTGATGAGATGCTCTATCCTGGTAATTATCCCTATCTCGAAGACCTGCTCAGTTATGTTGCTGTAGGAGCAAGGTCTGTGGAGGATCAATTGCACCGGCTCACTGTAAGCGGTCTGGAGGTTCCTGCCGGGATGAAGAATCCAACAAGTGGGGACATAGAGGTCATGCTAAACTCTGTTCAGGCAGCCCAGAGGCCCCATGTCTTTGTCTATAATGGATGGGAGGTAAAGACAACAGGAAACCCTTTTGCTCACGCAATCCTGAGAGGAGGGGTTGACATGTATGGAACTAACATACCAAATTATCATTACGAAGACCTGATAAGGGTAACAGAGGCATACAAAAAAAGGAACCTGGCTAATCCTGCCATTATAGTTGATACGAACCATGCAAATTCAAACAAAAAATTTTATGAACAGCCGAGGATAGCAAAGGAGATAATGCGGTCTCGGGAACATTCGAGGTCATTAAAGAATATTATTGTGGGGCTCATGGTCGAAAGTTATATAGTTGAAGGAACTCAGAAGATAGGTGAGAATGTATACGGTAAATCCATTACAGACCCATGTCTCGGCTGGGAAGATTCAGAAAGGTTAATAAAGGATATAGCGGAATCGCTTTGAAAGTTGTAAGAAGGCTGTCATTTATGGTAATCTTTCACAGCCTGTAGTTTATATTTGAGGGAGCAGCATGATAAAGAATGATCGGTGGATAAGGGAGATGGCCTCAAAGGGCATGATAGAACCCTTCAGCGAGAATCAGGTGAGGGAGGGTGTAATCTCCTTTGGTGTTAGTTCCTATGGTTATGACATGAGGATTGCTGATGAGTTCAAGATCTTTACGAACATAAATAACACAATCGTTGACCCGAAGAAGTTTGACCCGAGGAGTTTTGTTGATTTTAAGGGAGAGGTCTGCATAATCCCTCCAAATTCCTTCGCCCTCGGGTATTCGGTTGAGTATTTCAGGATACCGAGGGATGTCCTCGTTATATGCCTCGGGAAATCAACCTATGCAAGATGCGGGATTGTTGTTAATGTGACCCCCCTCGAGCCTGAATGGGAGGGTCATGTAACGATAGAGATATCTAATACAACCCCTTTGCCCGCAAAGATTTACGCAAATGAAGGGATTGCGCAACTGCTATTCCTCAGAGGTGAGGAGTTATGCGAGGTATCTTATGCTGATAAGGCTGGGAAATACCAGGCTCAGAGGGGCATAACCCTGCCGAGGATGTAAATGCCTGTCAGGGAAAAGATTATCCTTGCCCTCGACTTCTCAGACCCTGATCACGCCCTTAAGATAGTTGATACCTTTTCGGAACAGATAAACATCTTCAAGGTAGGCCTTGAGCTCTTTCTCTCAGCAGGACCTGAGATTGTAAGGAAGATAAATGAAAGGGGAAAAAAAGTCTTCCTTGACCTGAAGTTTCATGACATCCCAAATACAGTTACAAAGGCTGCCTTACAGGCGACAAGGCTCGGCGTATATATGTTTAATCTCCACGCATCAGGCGGTTTTGATATGATGAAGCGGTGCAGAGATGCTGTTGTTGACCTCTCCTTAAAGGAAAATCTCGAAAGACCAAAGATAGTTGGTGTGACGGTACTGACAAGTCTTACAAACGACATAATAAAGAATGAACTGTGCATTCACCACAGCCTCAAGACCCATGTAAAGCACCTCGGTAAACTTGCAAAAGATGCAGGTCTCGATGGTATTGTTGCCTCGGCCCAGGAGGTCAGGATGATAAGAGAACATTTTGGAAAGGGTTTTTTTATTATTACACCTGGTATAAGGGCGTCATGGAGTCCACCTGATGACCAGAGGAGGACTATGACTCCGCGGGAGGCAATAAGGGAGGGTGCTGATTATATCGTCCTTGGAAGGGCTGTGCTTAATCATCCTGAGCCTGTTAAGGCCCTCGAATTGATAACAGCGGAAATACTGACAGTCTGATGGCTCTACAAAACCGATTTCTATAATAACGGGGTTTAGGTGTTCTATTATAGGACAGAATCAAGTAAGAGAGAGGTAATTGAATATATAGAAAGGGGTTTCTATTATCCCCTTTACAGGGAGATACCATATAATCTGCCGAGGGTTATTTATCCTCTTTTTTCTGGAAGCGTCTCCTTTGTCTTCGAGAGCATAAAAGGGCCTGAAAAGATAGCCCGATTCTCCTTCATAGGCTTTGAGCCTTCATTAAGGATAAAGATAAAGAACGGTTTTATTGAGACATATTCAGAGGAAAGGGCCTCTGTGTCTCAGTGCAACCCACTGAAGAGGTTAAGAGAAATCCTTTTTGGTTACAAACAGATACCCGTAGATATCCTCCCACCGTTTCAAGGGGGGTTGGCAGGGCTTCTGAGTTATGACTTTGTTCATTATCTCGAAAGGCTACCGAGAACCACAATGGATGACCTGCACATTCCTGATGCAGACCTCCTTCTTATTGACAGACTTATAGCCTTTGACCATCTTGAAAGAAAGGCCTGGGCAATAGTCTGTCCTGGGCTTAGAGAAAGCAATCCTGACCCTTCATGCTTCTATGATGAGGCAGAATATCATCTCGATAGAATATGCAGAATTGCAGAGACAGTTAGGGGTCAACAAGAAATCATTGATTTTTTGGGGTACTCCTGGGAAGGTAGCTCTAATATCGAGATCACCCAGGAGATGACAAAAAAGGGATATATGGATATGGTGAGAAAGGCTAAAGAGTATATAGCAGCAGGAGACATATTTCAGGCAAACCTTTCCCAGAGGGTGTCAGCCCATATCCATAATATCGACCCCTGGGACATCTATAA
Organism: Thermodesulfovibrionales bacterium; assembly: GCA_046290845.1. Classification (GTDB taxonomy): domain Bacteria; phylum Nitrospirota; class Thermodesulfovibrionia; order Thermodesulfovibrionales; family UBA9159; genus JBBIPQ01. Next base: position 20,095 of record JBKBUA010000008.1, on the reverse strand, counting down.
TGTTTTGAGTTCTATTAATCCCTCTCCCTTCGCGGGTTATATGAATTTTGGCGATTATCACATCGTCAGCTCCTCCCCTGAAAGGCTTGTGAGGATAAAGGACAGGGTTATAGAGACAAGACCAATAGCCGGGACGAGGCCGAGGGGAAGAAACATTAATGAAGACGAGATTATGAGAGACGAATTGCTGCTTAATGAAAAAGAAAGGGCAGAGCATATAATGCTCATTGATCTGGAGAGGAATGACATCGGGAAGGTCTCTGATTATGGGACTGTCGAGGTCGATGAACTCATGATAACCGAGGATTACTCCCATGTGATTCATATTGTATCTAACATCAGGGGGGCTCTTGCTCATAATAAAACCTCATTAGATGCAATCAGGGCGGTATTTCCTGGAGGTACAATCACAGGCGTTCCAAAGGTCAGATGTATGGAGATAATAGATGAACTCGAACCTGTACAGAGAGGACCTTACACAGGTTCGATGGGTTATATAGGCTTTTCAGGGAATATGGACCTGAACATAATTATCAGAACATTTGTAATCAAAAATGACAGGGCCTATGTCCAGGCTGGAGCAGGGATCGTAGCGGACTCCGACCCTGAGAGGGAATACCATGAAACCCTTAAGAAGGCAGAGGCCCTTATTAGAACGCTTCAGATGGTTAAAGGTAAGAGAAAATGAGGAGGTTTTATGGTCATTGGTAAGCCGATGTTCACGGTTGAGCAGATTCAGCAGAGGGTCAGGGAACTCGCTGAACTTATATCTCAGGATTATGAAGGAAAAGACCTCGTAGCCATAGGTATTCTCAGAGGGGCCTTTATATTCTTTGCTGACCTTGTCAGGGCAATAAGGGTCCCTCTTACAATAGATTTCATAATCGCCTCAAGTTATGTAAAGACAGCAACAACAGGAGAGGTTAAGGTATACTATGATGTAAGGGAAGATGTCACCGACAGGGATGTGCTTTTAATTGAGGATATAGTGGACACAGGGATCACCCTTAATCATGTGAGAGAGAGATTGCTTCTTAAAAGGCCAAAAAGCCTTAAGATATGCACCTTTCTCGACAAAAAAGAGAGGAGGCTCGTTGATGTGCCTCTCGATTATGTTGGATTCGAGATACCAAATGAATATGTTGTTGGCTACGGCCTTGATTATGACAACAAATACAGGAATCTACCATATATAGCCATATTCAGGAAAACGGTTTAGGAGGTTAGATGTACGAACTTATGATAGAAACATCCTTTTCTGCAGCCCATCAACTGAGGGGGTATAGGGGCAAATGCGAGCAACTTCACGGTCATAACTGGAAGGTTCAGGTCCACGTGACAGCGGAAAAGCTGAATCAGATTGATATCGCTATTGATTTCCACGAATTAAAAAGGCTGACAAATGAGATAATCTCACCTCTTGATCACACCTTTTTGAACGATATATTCCCCTTTACAGAAAAGAATCCATCTTCTGAAAATATCGCAAAATGGATATATGACTGTCTAAAGAAAAAGATTAATGATGAAAATATTGAGGTCTCTGCTGTTACGGTATGGGAATCGGACACAGCCTCGGCGACTTACTATGAAGATTGATAAGGAACTGGGCATAAGGCTTATTGAAAAGGCTATTGAAAAGGGTGCTGACTTAGCAGAGGTTTATGTCAAGACAGGCAGAAGTCTCACTGTCGAGGTAAAGGAACAGAAGGTTTCGGCTATCGAGTCTTCTTTAGATTTTGGTTTTTCTATAAGGATAATAAGGGATGGCAGGCTCGGTTTTTCCTTTTCCACTACCCACCAACCCAACCCTGATAGCATTGATGAGGTTATTGACAGGGCAATAGAGGCATCCAGGTGGACAGAGAAGGATAGATTCCTCTCTTTGCCCCATGGGTCCGAGACAGGGGAGATGAATATATTCGATACATCCGTTGCAGATATCTCAGAAGACCTTGCTATAGAAAAGGCCTTATCAATTGAAAAGGCTGCCCTGAATGAGGACAGGAGGATAAAAAAGGTAAGGAAGGCCTCAGCAACCTTTTCAGAGAAGTATGTCCATATATTTAATTCCCTCGGCCTATCGAAAGAATACAGGGCAACGGCCTGTATAGCCCAGATAATGGTCGTTGCAGAAGACAGTGGAGAAGGACAGATGGGATGGGACTTTTATGGAAGCCGATTTTTAAACTCCCTCTGCTTCGAAGATGTTGGAAGAAATGCAGCAAGAAGGGCATTAAAACTCCTTGGTGCAAAGAGAATCACGCCTGAAAAGATTAAGATAATTCTCGACAATTCCGTTGCAACCGAATTCCTCGGTCTTTTCTCGGCACTCCTTTCATCAGAGAATGTCCAGAAGGGTAAATCCCTTTTATCGAATAAATTGAGCCAGCAGGTGGTAAGCCCTGTCATCAACATAATCGACGATCCCACAATTGAGGTCTATCTCGGAAGTCGTCCCTTTGATGACGAAGGCGTGGCTTCATCTATCCGCTATCTCATCAGAGACGGAATCCTGATAGATTATATGTACAATACCTATACTGCCAATAAGGAGGGCAGGGAATCTACAGGAAATGCTGTAAGACATGGCTACTCCTCCCTGCCATCCGTTGGGCCATCAAATCTCTTTATCAGTTCAGAAAGGGCAATACCTGTTAAATCTCTGATCGAGTCCTTAGACAGGGGGGTATATATTACAGAGGTAATGGGACTTCACACCGCAAACCCTGTTTCAGGAGAATTCTCAATAGGGGTATCAGGTCTATGGATAGAGAAGGGTATGGTCAGGTATCCCATTAAAGAGGCCATTATATCAGGGAATATCCTCGAATTATTCAGCAAGGTTGAGGCCCTCGGTGATGACCTCAGATTTTATGGAAATTCTGGCTCACCCAGCCTCCTTATCGGTCCTACTGACCTGAGCGCATAAAAGCCTCCATTGCCTCTGATATAATATCGTCTCGTCTATCTCTGTATTTTGGTGAGAAGTGAATTAAGATAAGATCCCTTACCCCTGCCCTCTTTGCTATCTCCCCTGCAATCCGTGCTGTAAGGTGATTCCTTTCTCTGGCCCTCTCCATATCCTCGTGAAGGAAATAGGCCTCGCAATAAAATGTATCGGACCCCTTTATGAGATCTATTATCTTATTGATATTGTCCACTGTAGGAGAGGCATCCACAACATAAGAGACCTTCTGTCCCTTTGTTATCCTCACAATATCCATCAAACTACCGAGTCTGAAGGATCGGCCTGATACAATAATCTCCCTGTCATGCCCTACCCCTTCCCTTATCATCTTCTTAAACTCACTGAGCCAGGGTCCGACAGGCAAACCCATATTATTAAGGATAGCCTTATCAATGTTTATATGAAAGTCCTCTTCAATGGAATAACCAAGGCAGGGAATGCCATGGGAGAGTATTGAGGTCCTGACAGAGAAATAAGGGCCAATGAGTATGATACCTTTAAAGTCCCTTTCATCCCTGTCTATCCTTCTAAATGACTCCTTCGCGTAGAAACTGGCCTGTCTTATTATTTTTTCGCCAATGCTAAAGACCTCTATCTCTATAGGATAATCTCTGATTAGATTCCAGGAATAACCCTTTAATTTTCCCTCGATTCCCTCAATGATACCCTCGGGTCCATATACCCTTAAGGGCGTCTCCCTCCTAAGAAGTGCCCTTAAAATTAGATCAAAGCCGATAAAATGGTCGATATGCATATGAGTTATAAAGATATCCGTTATCTTCTGGATGTCTCCAGGACCGAGGGAGGCAATATTGCCAGCATCAAAAAGGATAGCCCTCCTCTCCCTTATGAATCTCACATAAAGTGAAGGGTCTTCAAATTCCCTGTTTACAAGCCTATGATGAAAGGTCGGCTTCATATATCTTTGGATTATAACCTATTGTGATATAATATGAAAAACAATAGCTTAAGGCTT
>JBKBUA010000008.1:10930-16049 GCA_046290845.1 Thermodesulfovibrionales bacterium | reverse complement strand
ATTTTCAAATCTAACGGCAATATAAAGAAAGAAGTAGGGAGGAATAAATGCCTGAGCTTAGAAAGGATCCCATATCAGGGAGATGGGTCATTATAGCTGTAGAAAGGGGGAAAAGACCAACAGACTTCACATCTCCACCTGTTCAGAGAAAAAAGGGAGGATTCTGTCCCTTCTGTCCAGGCAATGAGTATACGACCCCACCCGAGATAATTGCCTTCAGACCAACAGCAACACCGCCAAATACACCGGGATGGACATTAAGGGTAATGTCTAATAAGTTCCCTGCCTTACAGATTTATGGAGACCTTAACAGACAGGGTGAAGGGATATTTGATAAGATGAACGGAATAGGCGCCCATGAGGTAATAGTAGAAACACCTGAACATATTCAATCCCTGTCCACCATGCCCTTGAAGGCTGTGGAGGATGTACTCTGGGCCTATTATTTCAGGTTAACAGACCTAAAAAAGGATATAAGGTTTAAATACGTCCTGATCTTCAAGAATGAGGGTGAAGCAGCCGGTGCAACCCTCGAACATTCCCACTCTCAGCTCATTGCCCTACCCATAATACCAAAATATGTTAAGGAAGAGGTTGACGCGGCGAGACAGTACTATGATCTTAAGGAACGATGTATCTTCTGCGATGTTATCAACCAGGAGCTTTCAGACGGCAGAAGGGTTATATATGAAAATCAGGGCTATGTTGCCCTTTCACCTTTTGCACCGAGGGCACCCTTTGAGCTCTGGATACTTCCCAAAAAACATGAATCATTCTTTTATCCACCAAATAAGAGTTTCAGCCTTCTTGCAGAAGCGTTACAGAGGGTTCTGAAACAGATTGATCGCATCCTCGATAATCCCCCTTACAATTTCATGATCCACACATCACCTTTTACTGATGAGGTGAATGATTATTATCACTGGCACCTCGAACTTGTCCCTAAACTGACAAAGATAGCAGGTTTTGAATGGGGATCCGGTTTTTATATAAATCCTACAACACCTGAGGAGGCGGCCAAATTCTTAAGGGAGGCAAAGATCTGATTTGAAGATAGTGATTGCCACGTCAGAGGCTGTACCGTATGCAAAGACAGGAGGGCTTGCCGATGTAACAGGTTCACTTCTGAGGGAATATCTCAGACTCGGCGAGGAGGCATATCTTTTTCTCCCTCTTTACAGGACTGTAAGGAATAACTTTGTTGTCAGAAGCTCGGGCATAAGCATAAATATAAGGCTTGGAGAGAGGCTTATAAAGGGTCAGGTCTTTTCAATCGATGATAGGGTCTTCCTAATTGAGTGCGACGAATTCTTTGACAGGGATGAACTTTACGGTACACCCCATGGTGATTTCCCTGACAATGCTCAGAGATTCATCTTTTTTTCAAAGGCAATAATCGAGTCATTGATGACCATGGGATTGAGGCCTGATATAATCCACTGCAATGACTGGCAGACAGCCATGATACCACTGTATTTAAAAACACTCTATAAAGACTACTTCAGACAAACTGCCACGGTCATGACAATCCATAATATGGGTTATCAGGGGGTATTTGATTCTTCGCTAATGAATTTAACAGGTCTTGGATGGGAATGGTTTAATATGGAAGGTATAGAGTTTTATGGAAAGATCAATTTCCTAAAGGCAGGCCTTATCTCTGCTGACATTATTACAACCGTGAGTAATCAATATGCTAAAGAGATATTGACATCCGAATATGGCCATGCCCTCGATGGCGTATTGAGAAAAAGGGCAAAGGACATAAGAGGTATTTTAAATGGTATCGATACAGAAGAATGGAACCCTGCTACGGACAGATTTCTTCCCCAGAGATTCAACCATCACGATTCGGGAAAAAAGATATGCAAAGATGAATTAATAAAGGAGTGCCGTCTCACCATCGATAAGGAGGCACCCATTATATCCTTTATAGGGAGGCTCAGCAGACAAAAAGGCATCGATATCCTTTCTGAGTCTATTGAAAGTATAGTATCCCTTGGACCTGGCATTATAATACTCGGCAAAGGTGATGCAGAATTTGAGGATAAGGTTAAAAGATCAGGTGAAAGCTATAAAGGAAAGGTATATGTAAGGATAGGCTATGATGAGCCCTTTGCTCATAGGGTCTACGCTGGAAGCGATATATTTGTAATGCCCTCGAGATATGAACCATGCGGTCTGGGACAGATGATAGCAATGAGATACGGCACTATACCGGTTGCAAGAAAGACAGGAGGCATTGTAGATACGATTGAGGATTATAATCCTTTAACAAACAGCGGCACAGGATTCCTCTTTGAGGGCTTCAGTTCTGATGCCATGCTTTGTTCCATAAGGCTTGCTATCTCCGCATTCGGTTGTAAAGACAGATGGATTGGACTCATAAAAAGGGCAATGGAGAAGGATTTTTCGTGGAAAAGGTCTGCCACGGAATATATTGACCTGTACGAATCTCTTATTAAGGAAAGGTTATGAGCATACGAACAAAATTGATATTCTTTGTTTCTTCTTTTTTAGCTGTTATGCTCCTTCTCATAATAGGAAGCCTTTTCATATTCGAGCATATAAGCTCTAATTTTGAGGAACTGAAGAATTATACAGAAGAACATAACAGCCAGGAAAGACTCTCGAGGGAGATTTCCAGCTTCATTAAGACAGTAGAGAAATGGGGTTTAACAGGGGATAAGAATCTGAAAAAGGATTACCATGAGAGACTATCAGGTGTTTATACGGCCTTCGGTGACTTAGAAAAGAGCAGATTAAAGGAATCTATCTCTGCAATAGGTAAGGACTTTGAGGAGATAAGAAGGCTTTCTTCAGAGATAATGGCTGCAGAGAAACCCCTTGAGAACGTGGATGTAATCTTTTCCCTCAGGAGATTGAAGGTAAAGGAAGAGGAGATAAACCGAAAAATTGAGGACATACATTCCTATTACATAAAGATGATCGATTCCCTTACAAAAAGGAGCGAGAGGATCAAGAGGGAGGTGGCCCTTTATCTTGCCTTACTCTTTATCTTCACATCCTTTGCCTTTCTCCTGCTCGCCCTCTTTATGAGAAGGATGATTGAGGTTCCCTTCAATGATATATTGACAGCAACGAACAGGATAATATCAGGTGACCTCGATTACAGGATAGCCTCAAAGAGAACAGATGAGTTTGGGGTCCTCGCTGAAAGGTTTGATTTAATGGTCGAGGAACTAAAGAAGATTAGCGAAAAGAACGAGGAGTTGTACATATCCACCAGGAGTCAGCTTGAAAAACTAAAAATACTGAATGAAATAACAAAGGCCATAACATCTACCCTCAACCTCGATGAACTCCTCGGAAGGATTGCAGAGGAGGCAACGAGATTACTGAATGCTAAAGGTTGTGTAATAAGGCTCCTCGAGGATAATCAGCTCATAATAAGGGCTTCTTATGGCCTTCCAAGGGAGATAGAAAAGATGATGACCGTATCCCTCGGCGAGGGTATACCTGGGAAGGTGGCTAAGGAAGGTAGACCCATACTCGTAGAAGACCTCTCAAAATTGGCAGATGACTGGAAGATACCATATCTCGAGGCAAAGTCAGTAATAAATGTACCATTAATAGTGTCCAATAAGGTAATTGGCACCCTCGGTCTATATGACAAGATGACAGATGATGGCATGGTAACCTCCTTTTCAGGTGAGGACCTCAAGACAGCCGAAGGATTTGCCTCCCTTTCAGCAATAGCAATCGATAAGGCAAAGGCCTTTGAGATACAGATGGAAAAGGAAAAAGAGGTGGCAGAGGCAAAGAAAAGGCTCGAGGTCCTTTTCGAGAGTGTTCAGAGCGGAATCGTGACGGTAGGTAAGGACTACAGGATAATCTCGGCAAACAGGTATGTAGAATCATGGACAGGAACACGCGTAGAGGATATCATTGGCAAAAATTGCATCGATGTCTTTCATGGAAAAGGGGGGATATGCCCTCACTGTGTGGCCCAGGTTACCTGTGAAACAGGGGATATTAATATCATTACCCAGTCGAGTGGATTAAATTATGCTGAACTCTCATCTTATCCTATTAAGGATGCTGAGGGAAATGTAACGGAATGCGTTGTTCTTATTCAGGATATTACAGACAGGGTCCTGTATCAGGAAGAGATGCTTAACCTTTATAAAGAGGTTGCCCAGACAAAGGATTATCTGGAGAGTCTCATTGACAATTCTGCCGATGCCATTATAACCACAGATATCAATGGAATAGTTACATCATGGAACAAAGGAGCCGAGAGGATTTACGGCTACACAGAGGAGGAAGCTGTTGGAAAGTTTCTTCCCTTTGTCCCTGATTTTCTGATCGATAAAGAAAAGGAAAACGCCGAGAAGGTTAAAAATGGGGAAGTCCTGAAGGACATAGAGACAATCAGGAAGAGAAAGGACGGCACCCTCTTTGAGGTTAGCCTCACCCTCTCACCTGTTAAGGATGTTTCTGGCAATGTTATAGGTATAAGTGGAATATCCAGGGATATATCAGAGAAGAAGAGGGTCGAAAAGGAATTGATAAGAAAGAACCAGGAGTTATCAAGACTATTCTTTATCAGCTCTGCTATGAGGAGTACCCTTGACCTCAACAGGCTATTAAGGATGATATTGACGGCCGTTACAATGGGAGACGGTCTTGGCTTTAACAGGGCTATTCTCTTCCTCATAGATGAGGAAAAAGGCATTTTGAGAGGTGTGATGGGAGTAGGACCAGTTGACTACGAGGAGGCAGGAAGGATATGGTCAAGTCTTTCCTTTGAGCAGAAGACATTAAACGATGTAATGGATGAGATCGACAGGGGCATCATAAAGATGGACTCCTTTCTCGAAAGACTGAGTCTTACCCTCGAAATACCCCTTGACAGGGACTGCATAATGACAAGGGCAATTAAGGAAAAGATTCCCTTTAATGTGGTTGATGCCAAGTCAGGACCCCTTTCAGACCCTCTGCTGATTCAGCAGCTCGGCACAGAGGCCTATGCAGTCGTACCCCTGTTATCGAGAGATAAGGTCATTGGCATCCTCTGGGTGGATAACCTCTTTAACAAAAAACCCATTACAGAGGAGGATATCAAATTCCTTACAGCCTTCTCGAATCATGTAGC
>JBKBUA010000008.1:4191-10830 GCA_046290845.1 Thermodesulfovibrionales bacterium | reverse complement strand
GTAGAGAGTGCAAAACTCTTTGAACAGGTCTCCCTTGCAGAGGCTGAACTCGAAAACATCTTCAGGTCTATCACTGATATGGTATATTTTACTGATATGGACTACACAATTAAGAGTGTGAATAAAGCTGTTGAAAACAAACTTGGACTTGATAAAAAAGAGATTATAGGAAAGAAATGTTATGAGATCTTCCACGGCATGAAGGAACCATGGCCCAGATGCCCCCATCACAAGACCGTGGAGAGCAAGACATCCTATGTAGAGGAATTAGAGGACCCCTATATGGGTGGCACATTCCTTACATCCACATCTCCAATATTCGATTTATCAGGGAATTTCCTCGGCACGGTCCATATTGTGAGAGACATTACAGAACTTAAATATATAAGGGAGAGGCTCCAGAGTGCAGAGAGGATGGCTGCCCTCGGTGAGGTTGCTGCAAAGGTTGCCCATGAGATAAGAAACCCTCTCGTTTCTATAGGTGGCTTTGCCCAGAGGCTTGAGAGGAAACTGGATGGAAATCTCAAGGAATATGCATCAATCATTTATAATGAGGTAAAGAGGCTTGAGGACATCCTTAAGGACATCCTCGGCTTTGTAAGGGAGATAAGGCTATCTATAACAGATGTAAATATAAACGACCTTGTATCAAATGTCATAGCCCTCGTTGAGGGAGAAATTCACGAGAGAGGTCTAACACTGGAGAGATACCTAAGTGTTGATGTCCCTCCTGTAAAACTCGATTACGACAGGATGAAGGAGGCTATATTAAACATCCTGAACAATGCCATTCAGGCCGTTCTTATTCAAGGGAAGATCATTGTCAGGACATATAGGTCAAATGGATTTGCTGTTGTTGAAATAAGCGACACGGGGACAGGTATCTCAGAGAAGGACCTGCCCTTTATATTCGACCCATTCTATACAACAAAAACATCAGGAACTGGACTGGGCCTTGCCATCACACGCCGAATAGTGGAGGAACACAACGGAAGGATAGAGGTAAAGAGCAAGTTAGGCGAGGGAACAACATTTAAGATTTTCTTACCATCAGGAAAGGAGGAGATATGAAGATATTGATCGTTGACGATGATCAACACATCAGGAGACTTTACAAGGAGGAGCTCGAGGAGGAAGGGTATGATGTTGTTGTGGCTGCAACAGGAACAGAGGCCCTTGAACTATTCGAAAAGGAAAACCCTGACCTCGTAACCCTCGATATCCTTATGCCCGACATAGACGGTATAAAATTGCTGCGACAGATGAAGGAAAGGAGACCCCGTATCCCGATAATAATGTCAACGGCCTATGATTACAGGGACGACTTTGCTGTCTGGGCATCAGAGGCATATATCGTAAAGTCTTCGGAATTGACAGACCTGAAAGAGACCATCAAAAAACTCATCGGGAAACAGTGATAGGAGAGCAGGAAAAAAAACGAACAGAGGTAGAATCCCCTCTTTCCTTAAGGGTTGAGACACCTGTCTATGGCGGATACACAATCGGAAGGGATGGAAAGGTTATATTTATCAAGGGGGCCATACCTGGAGAATATGTAGAGATTACGATTAAGGAGACGAGGAAGGATTACTCCATTGGAGAGGTAACGAGGGTCTTAGAACCTTCAGAATTCAGGAGAATACCTCCGTGTCCTTATTTTGGATTATGCGGTGGATGCCAGCTACAGTATATTCAATATGAAAGACAGGTCACCATCAAGGAAGAGATTCTAAAGGACAGTCTTCAAAGAATTGGCAAGATTCAGATCGAAAACCTAACTTCCATTACAGGCAATGAGTTCTCTTACAGGCACAGGGTTCAGTTCAAGGTCTCTCATGATGGTAAACTGGGTTTCTTCAAGGAAGGAACGAGAGAGGTAGTTCCTATTGACAGATGCCTTATAGTCATAGAGCCCATCAATGAGTTACTCCTCAAGCTGAAGGAAATTGATCTCAGGGGTGCTAAGGAGCTGCATGTTATCTCAGGAGATACCCTGTCAATCCTTATTAAGGGAAGTATAACAGATGATATTGTTCAGGCCATTGCAGAGTCAGGTGTTTCAGGAATAGCCTTTGACAATGGTGACTCTGTTGGAAAGGATTACATAACCCTCGATCTTGAAGGATTGAAATATACAGTTACCCCCTGGGGGTTTTTTCAGGGACATTGGTCATTGAATAAAAGGGTAGTAAGTTTGATCCTCGAAAGGCTCTCACCTATCGAGAACAAGAGAGTGCTCGATCTTTATTCGGGCGCTGGTAATTTTTCCCTTCCCCTATCAAAACAGGCCTCTGAGGTAGTAGCTATCGAAGAAAACCCCTATGCCATTGAGGATGGAAGGAGAAACATAATAATAAATGGCATAAAAAACTGTCTTTTCATTCAATCACCTGTTGATGATATCTTCAAAGACAGGAAAAAGGCGAGGCTTTTTGAAGGTAGAAGGTATGACATTACAATACTCGACCCGCCGAGGCCTGGCCTATCTACAGAATTCTGTAAAGGATTGATGGACTTGGGAAGTGAAAGGATTGTTTATGTATCCTGCAATCCATCGACACTTGCAAGGGATATAAAAAAGATGAAAGATAAGTATGACATTGAATCTGTTTATATGATAGATTTCTTTCCAAATACATACCATATAGAGGCTGTAGCCTTCTTGAGGTTGAGATGATTGCCCTTCAAGAGATCGTGATCGCATCGAATGAACGAACAAAGTATATCCATAAGGAACTCTTTCGTTTTGCTGATGAATCTTATATTCTCATAGACTCACTTATTCGCTTTGACCCATCGGCAATTAGACTGCAACTCTGCGAAAATGCTGAAAGGGTACACCTTGCCCTGAACTGGACAGATATGATTAGGTTCGGCACGGGGCGAGAAAAGCCTGCCACAGGAGATATCCTCATCCTTCTAAAAAAGGTTGGTCTTTCTGAAAAGGAAATCCAACCCTTTAGGGATTCCATATATGATATACTTGCCTATCTTTATTACGGCAAGAGATTCGATATCCTAAGACGTTTATGTTCCGTAATAAAGCAGAATTTAGAAAGGGATATAAAGGGCTCAGCGAGGGTTAATTGCCATCTCATATATGAAGAAACAGGTAGCATTATTGCAAGCAGCCTCTGAAGGTGCTAAAGGGTCCCGGGTGGGCCATTGCATTTAGAAGGCAGGTATGAAGAGAAAGGTTTATTTAGAAGGTATTCCTCTGAGTGAGGCAATCCAGAGATTGGAAGAAAGGCTCAGGGATTCAGGATTTCAAGCAACTCCTCCTGAATCAATAAGGGTAATAGATTCACTCGGCCGAGTCACTGCTGAGGCGGTCTTTGCAAAGGTCTCCTCGCCCTTTTATCATTCAGCAGCAATGGATGGTTTTGCTGTCATGTTTTCTGACACCTTTGGCGCCGATGAAACAAGGCCTGTATCTTTGAGGATAGGAGTAGAAGCCATCCCTGTTGACACAGGAGACCCACTCCCCGAGGGATTCAATGCAGTGATTATGATCGAGGATGTAAATATAGTAAAAAAGGCAGGCAATGAATTTATCGAGATCACAGAACCAGCTACCCCCTGGCAGAATGTCAGAACTATAGGAGAGGACATAGTAGAAACAGAGATGATAGTACCTCAAAACCACAGGATAAGACCTGTTGATATTGGGGCCTTGCTCGCAGGTGGTCACAGTTATATAAATGTAAGGAGAAGGCCTGTAATAGCTATAATGCCAACAGGTAATGAACTCGTAGAGCCTGGCACAACCCTGAAGGTAGGTAATATAATAGAGTCTAACTCGAGGGTTTTGGAGGGAATGCTCAGGGAGGACGGTTGCGAACCCCTTCGTTACGAGATAATACCTGATAATATAGAGATATTGAAGGAAAAGATAACCGAATCCATAGAAAGGGCAGATGTCGTCCTGATTAACGCCGGTTCATCGGCCGGCTCTGAAGACTATACAGCCAGCGCAATTGCAGGCCTCGGGGATGTGATAGTCCACGGTGTCGGGATAAAGCCAGGAAAGCCTATTATACTTGGCCTTGTGAAGGGCAAGCCCGTCTTTGGAATTCCTGGTTATCCTGTCTCGATGTACATAACCTATAACCTTTTTGTAAGACCCCTCCTTTATAGATTACAGGGGTTATCAGCTCCAGAAACTGATAAGATAAGGGCGATACTTTCGAGGAACATCTCTTCTTCATTGGGACAGGAAGAATTCATCAGGGTAAAGCTCGGACATGTGAATGACAAGATTATAGCAACGCCTGTTAGCAGAGGGGCTGGTGTGATTATGTCTCTTGTAAGGGCTGATGGTATTCTCAGGATTCCACCCCTTTCAGAGGGCACAGGAGCAGGTTCTGAGGTAGAAATTGAGCTCATACGGCGAAGGGATGAAATCAAAAATACAATTGTTTGCATAGGAAGTCATGACAATACCCTCGATATACTTGCAAACTTTCTAAGAAAAAAATATCCACAATTTACCCTTTCATCTGCTCATGTTGGTTCAATGGGAGGTATTATGGCTATTAAGAGGGGAGAGGCGCATTTGGCAGGCACCCATCTCCTCGATGATGACTCAGGGGAATATAATATCCCCTTTCTTAAGAGGCTTGTGCCTGGTATAAAAATCAATCTTATTAATCTCATTTACAGAGAGCAAGGGCTTATATTTAAAAAAGGCAATCCAAAGGGCATCAAGAATTTTGAGGATTTGCTCAGAAATGACGTTATTTTTATAAACAGGCAGCGCGGGTCAGGAACAAGACTTTTAACTGATAAGGCCTTAAAGGAACACGGAATAGAACCTTCGAAGATTAAAGGTTATGAAAGAGAGGAATATACCCATATGGGTGTTGCATCGGCTGTTCTGACAGGGATAGCGGATGTGGGGGTCGGCATATTAGCGGCGGCCAGGGCATTAAACCTCGATTTCATGCCTGTTGCAAAAGAGCGCTATGATCTTGTAATACCGCAGGATTTCTTCGAATCGAATGCTATAAAGGCACTGCTCGATATTATATGGAATGATATAGATTTCAGGAATACGGTTTTAGGCCTCGGCGGTTATGACTGTAGTGACATGGGAAAGATAATCTGGAGCAGTTGATTAATCACTAACCGATATTTCGTGACTACTGCCTTCGTCAGAGATTATCCTCTTTGCACCTATAAATCTTTTCAGATAATACGGTGTATCGAGGCTATCGATGGTAACCTTTTTTGACTTCGAGGAGGCATGAATAAAGAGATTATTACCGAGGTATATGCCAACATGGGAAGGGAACGAGGCATAGGTTCTGAAGAATACGAGGTCTCCTATGTTCAGTTCTTCCTTACTTACAGGCTCACCTACCTTAAACTGCTCCCTCGCTGACCTCGGAAGAGAAACATTGAGAAAACCAAAGACCTTCTGGACATAACCTGAACAATCTATACCCATAAAACTGCTCCCGCCGAATCTATAAGGTATATTAAGCATCTTCTTTGCAAAGAGAACGACCCTATCTTTAATTCCCAATCTCGTAATATCACTATCTGATGCAGCCTTAACCTCCTCCAGGGTCTTCAATTCCGAAATTGCCGTTTCATACCTCTTTAACTCTTTTTCATCTATCCACGCCTCCAAAATTAGCTTCTGGCCTGGTCTCAGTTCATCAGAATCGAGTTCGTTCAGTTCCATTATCTCCTCGGCATCGATATTGAATTTTTTTGCAATCTTCCAGATATTATCTCCTTTTTTAACTGTGTATGTCCTTGGTCCTGTCCGCTTGAGGAGTATCTTTTGACCAATCTTTAGCCTCTTTGATTTGAGATCATTAATCTCCCTTATCTCAGAAAGAGATACACCGTATTTTCTGGCAATGCCTGCAAGTGTGTCACCCTTCTTTACGATATGGAACTCTGAATCCCCTGGATTATAACTGACAGACTCTGTCTTCTGCACCTTTGTTGTCTCATGAGTTTTGCTCTCTCCTTTACGCTCCTTTACTGCTTTATCTTTCACCAACACAAGTTTCATGCCAGGTTTTAATCTTTCATCATCTATATTATTAATCTCTTTAAGTGTATCCACCGAGACATGAAATTTTTTGGCTATCTTATAAAGGCTATCGCCTTTTTTGACTTTATAAAATTCCTCACCATGGGCATTACCTGAAAATATCATGATAAATAGAATGAATGCAGGAATTATTATTCTCATTGTACCTCCCTTCTGTCCGTCAGACCTTTCACTCTGGCTTTTATCCTTTACTCTCATTACATTACCTCCTCTCTCGAGAGGTCTTTGACAGTAGGTAATTCTGTCAGATCTCTTAGACCGAAGTACTGTAAAAACTCCTGTGTTGTTCCATAGTATAAGGGCCTACCAGGGGCATCCTTTTTCCCCACTATCTTTATAAGCCTCCTATCAAGAAGGGTTTTTAAGACACCGTCAGAATTTACCCCTCTAATCCTTTCTATCTCCGCCTTGATAATCGGCTGCTTATAGGCGATAATCGCAAGTGTTTCGAGGGCTGCTATGCTGAGTTTACTCGAGGCTTGAATTCCCCTGAACATTCTTATCATTGAACCATACTTAGGATTTGTTACCATTTGATAGCCCTGTGCCACCTCAGCAATAATAATGCC
>JBKBUA010000008.1:0-4092 GCA_046290845.1 Thermodesulfovibrionales bacterium | reverse complement strand
CCCTTCCCTCTTGTTGTATTCCGTCATTAACTCAGACATAATCCTTTTGAAATCATCTTCGCTTAAATCAACGATTCTCTTTACACTCGACAGCAGGAGTGGTTCGCCAGATAGAAAGAGCAATGCTTCTAACAATGACCTTATAGATTCCTCAGAAAATCTTTGATTTTCCTGGGAGCCCTCAGTTTTTATCTCTTCCATAGGTATAAAAACTATATCAGAAAAGGGTCATAATTTTCAATAAATTATGATATACTTTAAAAATGAAGATCCTTAAAGATGAGGCAAGGAAGAGATTTTTTGATTATATAAAGAAAGAGGGTCTCAGGAATACAAGACAGAGAGAAGAGATCCTCGAGGCCTTTCTTTCCTCAGGAGGACATATAACGGCTGATGAGATCTTTGAAAAGGTCAAAAAAAAGGACTCTTCAATCGGATATGCCACTGTCCACAGAAACCTTGCCCTTTTACTCAGTTCAGGCCTTGCAGAAGAGATTAAGGTCGGCAAAGGAAAGACACGTTATGAACAGATGCATATGAGGGAGCATCATGACCACCTCATATGTCTTAAGTGCGGAAGGTTCATTGAGGTAAGGGATGAAAACATAGAGAGGTTACAGGACAAACTGGCTGAAGAGAATGATTTCGAGCCTGTAAGACATAAGCTGGAGATATATGGTTATTGCAAAAAGTGCAGAAACAAAACTGAGTAGATACCATGATAAGATTTCCAAGCCCGAGTTATAGCATTACACTTCGTCTGGAGATCGAAAACAGGATTGGCATGTTTTCCAAGATCGCAGAAGCCATCGGTCAGGCAGGTGGAGACCTTGGCTCCATTGACATCGTCAGGGTCGAGAGAGGGAAGATAATAAGGGATGTCACTGTCAATGCCCGTGACGAGGCACATGAAAGGGAGATAGTAAACTCCGTAAAGAAGATTGATGGTATTAAGGTCCTGAGGGTAATGGACAGGACATTCTCCGCCCATGAGGGAGGAAAGATAGAGATCCATAATAAGGTGCCTGTCAGGAACAGGGATGACCTCTCAAAGGTTTACACACCAGGAGTTGCGAGGGTATGCAGGCATTTACAGGAACACAAAGACCATGCCTATAGATACACAATTAAGGGGAACTCCGTCGCTATTGTAACGGATGGAACAGCGGTTCTCGGTCTCGGTGACATCGGCCCTGTGGCAGCGCTGCCTGTAATGGAGGGAAAGGCGATGATCTTTAAGGAGTTCGCCGGTATAGACGCCTTCCCTATAGCACTCAACACGAGGGACGCAGATGATATAATCAGGACAGTAAAGAACATATCCCCTGTCTTTGGAGGGATCAATTTGGAGGACATCTCAGCGCCACGGTGCTTTGAGATTGAATCGAGGCTCAGGAAGGAACTCGATATTCCTGTCATACATGATGACCAACATGGAACGGCAGTGGTTGTGCTGGCAGCTTTGATTAATGTTGGTAGACTCCTTAGAAAGGACATAAAGAGGTTTAAGGTAGTCGTTGTTGGAGCAGGCGCAGCAGGAACCGCAACAACTAAGATGCTCCTATCCTATGGGATAAAGGATGTCACGGTCTGCGACAGGCATGGCGCCATTTATCCCGGGCGGAAAAGGGATATGAATCCTTACAAGAGAGAGCTTGCCAGGATTACAAATCCAGGTCAGATAAAAGGGAGTATCTCCGAGGCTATGAGGGGGGCAGATGTATTTATCGGCCTTTCAGCCCCTAACATTATAACTCCTGATGACATAAGGGCGATGTCAGGGGAGCCTGTCTTATTTATTCTTGCAAATCCAGAGCCTGAGATACCACCAGAGGAGGCATTACCCCTTGCGAGAGTCCTTGCAACAGGAAGATCTGATTATCCAAACCAGATAAATAATATGCTCAGTTTCCCTGGAATATTCAGGGGTCTCCTCGATGTGAGGGCAACAGGTGTGAATGAGGAGATAAAGTTTGCTGCTGCCCGTGCCATTGCCTATACGCTTAAGGATGAGGACCTTCACGAGGATTATATAATTCCGAGCGGCTTTGACAGGAGGGTAGTCTCTGCCGTTGCCCATGAGGTAGCAGAGGCTGCAAAGAGGACAGGATTACAAAGAAGGACATAAGTTAGGTTTTATGGATTTGCCCTCTTATAGGCATTATAATTTTTTATTAATATTCATGAATGAGAGAAATGATAAGAGGTTATATCACTAAGAAAATAATTATGGCCATTACAGGCCTTATAATGTTCTTTTATCTGATAGCACATCTCCTCGGCAATCTCACGATATTTAAAGGCCCTTCGGGTATCAATGCCTATGCTATGACGCTCAGGGAATTTGGTTTACTGCTCTGGATTATAAGGATAATAATGCTTTCCGCTTTTCTACTTCACCTTACCTTTGCTATCCAGATAACTATTGAGAATAAAAAGGCAAGACCTCTGTCTTATAAATCTAAAAAGAACCTGAGGAGCACCTTTGCATCGAGGAACATGATATGGACAGGGATTATAATAACCCTTTACCTGGTTTATCATCTTCTGAATTTTACCTTCCCTGTAATAAACCCTACCCTCTCAAAGAATATCGACCTTCTCCAAAGACCTGACATCTTCAGTATGGTATTCATGAACTTTAAGAAATCCCATGTATATATCATATATGCTATTGGATTGATAGCCCTTGCACTTCATCTTTCACACGGTGTTCAGAGCCTATTTCAAACCCTCGGACTGAACAATGAGTATACACTTCCTGTAATGGTAAGGGCTGCCATTGTGGTCTCCATAATACTTCTGATCGGCTTTTTATCAATACCAACATCTATATCTACAGGTCTTTTGAGGTATAAGATATAGGATGATACTCGATGGCAAGGTGCCAGATGGTCCCATCAATGAAAAATGGGATAAAAGAAAAGAGGAATTACATCTCATCAGCCCCTCGAACAAAAGGAGATACAGGATAATCGTTGTGGGAACTGGCCTTTCTGGCGCCTCTGCTTCAGCAACACTGGGAGAACTGGGTTACACTGTAGAGGCCTTCTGCTTTCAAGACAGTCCGAGAAGAGGGCACAGCATTGCTGCCCAGGGCGGGATAAATGCAGCAAAGAACTATGCTAATGATGGAGACAGTATCTATCGCCTCTTCTACGACACTATTAAGGGTGGTGACTTTAGGTCGAGGGAGGCAAATGTTTACAGACTTGCCCACATAAGCAATAACATAATAGATCAGTGCGTTGCCCAGGGTGTTCCCTTTGCCCGTGATTATGCAGGGTATTTAGAAAACCGCTCTTTTGGAGGCGCCCTTGTCTCAAGGACATTCTATGCAAGAGGACAGACAGGTCAGCAGCTACTCTTAGGTGCCTATGGAGCCCTTTCAAGACAGATCAAGGTAGGCAATGTCAGGCTCTATCCCCGAACAGAGATGCTTGACCTTGTCTTGATAGATGGTGAGGCAAAGGGAATCGTTGTTCGAGATCTTGTGACAGGGGAGATAAGGTCCCATTCTGCTGATGCGGTATGTCTCTGTACAGGTGGATACGCAAATATATTCTATCTATCAACTAATGCAATAGGCTCTAATGTAACCGCTGCCTTCAGGGCTTACAAAAAAGGGGCCTTCTTTGCAAACCCCTGTTTCACGCAGATACATCCAACATGTATCCCTGTAACTGGAGAGTATCAGTCAAAACTGACACTCATGTCAGAGTCTCTCAGAAACGACGGAAGGGTATGGGTGCCATTGAAGAAAGGAGATAGCCGTCATCCAAAGGATATTCCTGAGGAGGAAAGGGACTATTTTTTAGAAAGAAAATATCCTGCTTACGGGAATCTTGCACCCCGTGACATAGCATCCCGAGCAGCAAAAGAGGTATGTGACAAAGGGATGGGTGTTGGCCCTGGGGGAAGGGGTGTTTACCTCGATTTTTCGGATTCAATAAACCGTCTCGGAATCGAAAAGATAAAGGAAAGATATGGTAACCTCTTTGAGATGTATGAGAAGATAACAGGCGAGAATGCCTATGAACAACCAATGAGAATATATCCCGCTCCCCATTATACCATGGGAGGGCTCTGGGT
>JBKBUA010000089.1:5694-7999 GCA_046290845.1 Thermodesulfovibrionales bacterium | reverse complement strand
CATTTAAGCCGTCCTTTATCAGGGAGTTAATGATTTCAGGCATGTTTCTGACAATAAGGTCGGCTGTGGTCACCTCTGGTGTCTTTATTTGACCGTTTATAATGCCTTTGTTAAGAATGAGTTTTATATCTAATTCGCCAAGTCTATCATGTTGCACAGTAACCTTTATCGTTGATAGGTCAGGGGCATGGCTGTGTTCAGTGTCTAAATGAGCAATTATAGCCTTTGGAAATTTTAGAGACTGTTTATCCTGAAGGGGTTTAGTATCGTCTGCTGAAACAATGTTAGAGGGTAAATCTATCTGTCTCAGGACCAATGAAGAAGGGACATCCTTTTGTTGATGAAAACCATCTCTATCTCTCTGATCAGTTGAAACCTCGGCCATTGTGATCTTAAATTCCCCTTCGAAACCATCTTTAAAGGTTTTTAAAGAATAATAGAGTTCTGGCTCCCCATTTTTTTTGATGACATGAAACCCTGTTAAATCTCTATTAGTTTCCTCGAAGATAACAGATTCCCTCCCTTCATCTAAACTCAGGACAGTTTTATCATCTAAATTCAACCCTTTTACCCCTTGCCTCGATACGGTCGTATCCTTAAATGGAAGGGTTGCGAGGTCTTTACCCATTAGGACAGTGGTTCTCATTGATGAGGGGGTAGTTTGGTGAAGGGGCGAAGGGTTGGCAACCTTTGCATAGCGGACAGGAAACTCGTTAGGTAAGAACCCTGTTCCAGAAAGGGGATGAGGAGATTCCTTTTCTTCGAAATGATAAGGTTGCATCCCGCCTCTGGCGGGATTGAGAGACGAAAACTCAACAGTCTCTTTTTTTATCATGCTTATTGGATTTTGAATATCTGTAGAGGCCTCAGATTTATCGAGTAGTTTCTCATTGACTGATGAGTATGAATTCAGGGATAAACTGTTTGGTTCTTTCGAAAGAGTGGTTTCACCCTGCACGGGAGCCCTGGATATTATGCTGTCAATAAGGTCAGGGAGAGGTTGAAATGTCCCTGATGAGGGGCTTACGATTTCATCCTGCTGCACCCCCAGGGTATTAATTGGATTCAGTGATGAAATCATGGAAAGTAGCGATGACAGAAAGGGTACAGACCCTGCCTTTTCGTCGGTCCCTGACATAACATCTTTATCAATTGGGGCCGGGTTCCCTGTAATATCAGGGCTTATCATAATTGGTATCTCCATATGCAAGGATTAAATACAATAACCATGCCATTTATAGAGTATGCGTAATATGAATGGGTGAATAGGTGAATGGGTTTTTTCACCTCTTCACCACTTCACCACTTCACCTATTCACCAATAAAATTCACCTCTTCACCACTTCACCGAACCTTAAGCCTTAATCCCGCAGTGCGGGGCTTCAGAAGGCATTTTAAAAAAGGGAAAAATTTTATCGGGTAGGAAATTTTTTCTCTTTATCGAGGATTCTTGAGGTAAGGCCTGCTACTTTTTTGGGCTCCATTGCGGCCATTATTGCCGAGGCCTTCTTCGGCTTCATCATCGATATTATCTTTGTCGCTGTCTTCTCATCCATTTCATTAAGCCTCGTTGCTGCATCCTCTGGCGGCATTGCCTCAAAGGTCTTTACAACCTGTTCGAACCTATCATCTCTCGCCTTTTTTAGTTCTTTCAATTGTCCCTCTATCTCTGCGAGGATCTTGGAATATCTATCAATCTTCTCATCAAGTTCCTTTTTTAAAAGGTTTAATCTTTCCTCTTCCTTCTTTAGATTTTCTTCCCTTTCTTTCAATTCCTTCTGCTTCTTCTCAATAAGCCTCAGGATATCATCCTGAGATGATGCAAAGGGAGTAATAATCAGTGATAGGGAAAGAAAGAGCATTACAGGGAAGAGATACCTCATTTTCTTAACCTCCTCATTAGAAAATCAAGGTCCATATCCTTTTGCTCTCTCGTGAGGGCCTCCTTCATCTCTTCCTTTATTAGGCTATCATGAAGGATCTCGAGAAGTCTCTTCTCTCTATGGGCCTTCATGACTTCCTTTTCCTTTTCAAGAAGGAGTTCTCTTTTTTTGTGTACAACCTTTTTTTGCTCCTTTATCCGTCGTTCCATATGTGAGATATAATCATAAAATAAAGAGATTTCCTTAGTATCCAGGTGACCCGTTTTCTGTTTCTCTGAAAACCTGTTTATTGTTTCATTGAATAGATTCTCGAGGTCTTCAAGTCTTTCATTCTCAATTCTTAATTCTTCCCTTCTTCTTCTGGCTTCTAACTCAAGTTGCTCCCTCGTAAAGCCCTTGAGATTAATGATCTTTTCTATCCT
>JBKBUA010000089.1:1693-5594 GCA_046290845.1 Thermodesulfovibrionales bacterium | reverse complement strand
TCTTCCCTTCTTCTTCTGGCTTCTAACTCAAGTTGCTCCCTCGTAAAGCCCTTGAGATTAATGATCTTTTCTATCCTTTCACTTGTCATCTCCTATCCCCTTCTTCCATTCCCTCGAAGATAAGGTATAACCCTTGAAGGCTGTCAGCAAAATCCCTCCGACTCTTCATATCCTGTTTGATATAGGATTTAAGCCTGTCGATCATCGCAATCGCTCTGTCCAGTTTTGGATTCGTTCCTGTCTTGTAGGCGCCGAGATTTATCATGTCTTCAAATCTCTTATAAGTAGCTATGAGCTCAATAAATCTTGACGCTAACTCTCTGTGTCTGTCATCGACGATGTCAGGCATTACCCTGCTGATGCTCTGAAGGACATCTATGGATGGATAAAGTCCCTCCATTGCCATCTCTCTCGATAAGACTATGTGACCATCCAGTATTGCCCTTGCCGCATCCGCTACAGGCTCTGATAGGTCATCCCCTTCGACGAGCACTGTATATATGCCTGTGATACTGCCCTTGCCTTCAGATGTTCCAACCCTTTCGAGAAGTCTCGGCAACAGAGAGAATACAGAAGGTGTATAACCCTTAGCTGTTGGTGGCTCTCCTGTGGCAAGACCTATCTCCCTCTGTGCCTGTGCAACCCTTGTCAGAGAATCCATGAGTAGCAGGACATCCTTTCCCCTTTCCCTGAAATACTCTGCGATGGCTGTTGCGGTAAAGGCACCTCTTACCTTTGCGAGCGGAGGCTGGTCAGAGGTAGAGACAACAACGACCGATTTCATCAAACCCTCTTCGCCCAAATTGTTCTCAATAAATTCTCTCACCTCCCTGCCTCTCTCTCCTATAAGGGCTATAACGCTCACAGGAGCCTCTGTGAATCTCGCTATCATCCCCATCAGTACACTCTTCCCCACGCCTGAACCTGCCATTATACCTACCCTCTGGCCCTTTCCAATGGTCATGAGTCCATTTATAACCCTTATTCCGAGGTCAAGGGGTTCTCTAATCCTTCTTCTCCTCAAAGGATGGGGAGACGGAAGATGCATGGTCAAGAGATAATCTATTCCTCTGACAGGCCCTTTTCCATCTATTGGCTCACCCCTGTCATTCAGTATCCTTCCTATCACAGAGTCAGAAACCTTGACAGAAACCTTGCGACCCATCGAGATAACCCGACTGCCAGGTCTTACACCTGTAATATCATCAATAGCCATTAATAAGACCTTGCCGTCCCTGAAACCCACAACCTCTGCCTCAACAGAGAGATCATTGTCCGAAACAATCCTGCAAGACTCTCCAATGCTCGCCTTGAGACCTGATGCCTTTATTATCATGCCCGTAACCTCAATAACCCTTCCATAAACCTTCAACGGATCAATCGATGAGAGGGCTTGAATAAATGGTTTAAGATTGAGGGTTTCCAATCCTGTCTCCGAGTTCCTTTATGATGTTTCTCAATTGTTCATCCACGTCTGTGCTTACCTCTTCCTGTGGCCCTATAACGAGAGTGCCCTGGGTCGAGAGTGAAGGATCGACATCAAAGATCAGGTCTTCGTGAATATTTTGTAATTCGGGTTTTAATCTCATAAAAAGATTGTAAAGGGAAGGGTTTATCTTGATAGTTACAGGCCCTGTCCTTTCTATCCTCATAATCGCCTCTTTTGTCATATTAACTATGATCTCAGGGGCTGTCTTAAGTTCCTGAAGGATTATCTTTTTTGCCAGTGCTGTGGCAAGTTCGATTATCTGAGGTTGTAGTCCCACCAATATCCTCTCTCTCAGTGTTAAAAGGTCTTTAAGGAGATTCTCTATCCTTTCCAGGATTATCCTGGCCTTTTCCTCTCCCATGGCAAGTCCTGCCTTTTCTCCTGCTTCAAAACCCCTTTCATAGGCCTCTCTCTCTATTTCCTCTATCGACGGTCTCTCTTCTTTGGTTTTTATCTCTTCCGCATCTTTTTCGATCAGTTCAGGCATGGGAAAAACAGAGACTTCTCCCCTGTTTATTATCCTTCCCTTAAACGACAAGTTCTTCTCCTCCCTTTCCTGCGAGTATAATCTTACCCTCTGTTTCGAGACGCCTTGCTATCTTTACGATATTTTGCTGTGCCTTTTCCACATCTGAGACCCTAACAGGACCCTTTGTCTGCATCTCTTCTTTCAATATCTGGGCTGCCCTCTGGGACATATTCCTGAAGATCTTTTCCTTCAATGCCTCAGAGGCTGTCTTAAGGGCCAAGGATAGATCATCCGTACTTATCTCTTTGAGGATCATCTGGATACCGCGGTCATCAACATTTACGAGGTCATCAAAGACGAACATCAATTGCCTTATTGATTCCGCTACTATGTCGTTCTGCTCCTCTATCTTTTCAAGGACCAGTTGTTCTGTTGTCTTATCACAGTGGTTCAGAATCTCTGCCACTGTCTTTATCCCGCTCATCTTCTTGCCTTTCCCTTTTCCCATCTCTAACTGTCCCTTCAATACCTCTTTCAGTTCCTCTATCGCGCTTTCTGGTATCCGCTCTGTTGTTGCTATTCGCAGTGCCACATCAGCCTTTATTGAATCAGGAAGTGATGACAGCACCTCCGCCCCCTGAACAGGTTCGAGGAGCGATATGACAAGGGCTATTGTTTGGGGATGTTCTGACATCAGAAAGGCTGAGAGTGTCTTGGGGTCCACCCATCTCAATGCATCGAGGGGGCCTTCCTGTGAGGCTATCTCGATTATCTTTGATGCATCCTCATCACCGAGCCCCTTTGATAGGGCCTTTTTTATAAATTCCACGCCGCCGATCCTCACATCTCCCTTTGTGATTGCCTCTGTTGCCTCCCTTAATACCTCATCAACTGTGCTCTTACTAACCTTACTCATCCTTGTCATACAGGATGCTATCTTTCCTATGTCAGAGACATCGAGGTTTTTCAGTATCTCAGAGGCTACATCTTCTCCGAGGAAACTCAGGAGTATAGCTGCCTTTTCATAACCGCTCAGGGACATGTCACTTCTCCTCTATCCAGGACCTAATTAATCCTGCTACTTCCTGGGGATTCTTCTTTGCCCATTCCACAACCATATCCTTTGGGGTCCTTTCTGGTATCTGCATTGACCTTTCAATTTCTTCCACTGTCTTTGGAAGTGCCACGGGTTGCTGCAATTTTACAGTTGTTGTTAAGGTCTTCATGAGGGGTCTTATAATGAGAAGGAAGAGTAAAATAATCCCTATCAAAGGCACTGCATATTTCGCAGCGGCTGTTATTACAGGCCAGATCTCTTTCTTAGGTGCGGGCAACTCTTCCTCTGAAACGGTTTCAAAGGGCATATTTACAACCTTTACATCATCTCCCCTCTCCTGATTGAAGCCTATAGCCCTTTTAACCATCTCCTCTATCTTCTTCAGGTCCTCCTCACTTCTCGGATTATACTTTTTCTCCTTACTGCCTTCCTGTCCTGTATATGTGCCATCAACAAGGACAACGGCAGACAATCTCTTTATCTCGCCCGGGTTATTCACTGTATGGCTTGTGATCTTACTTATCTCGTAATTGATGGTCTCGTTTTTCTTCTCTGATTGCCCCTTAATAGATGACGATGTTAAGGGAGATTTATTTGGCAGATTTGAACCAACCCCTGGTACCCCACCGCTGCCACTGCCGAGAGATTTTTCAATATTCCTCTGTTCACTCCTTATTACCTGGCCATCAGGATCATATCTTTCCTCTGTCTTCTCTGTCCTTGTAAAATCAATGGCTGCGACAATCTTAACACGAGCCTTTCCCTTGCCTACAACCGGTTCAAGGAGGGTTGCTATCTTGCCCTCCAGTTCCCGCTCGTAATTCCTCTGGAATTCGAGCTGGCTGTTTGAAAGGCCTACTATATTGCTACCTGCGGTGGTAAGCAT
>JBKBUA010000089.1:0-1594 GCA_046290845.1 Thermodesulfovibrionales bacterium | reverse complement strand
TTCCCGCTCGTAATTCCTCTGGAATTCGAGCTGGCTGTTTGAAAGGCCTACTATATTGCTACCTGCGGTGGTAAGCATTTCGCCTTTTGAATCAACGACCGTAACATCCTTCGGGTCAAGGCCTTCAATACTGCTTGCAACGAGGTGGACAATGCCCTGTACCTGGCCCTCTGATAGTCTCCTGCCCTGTTTTAGTTTGATGAGAACAGATGCCTTTGGCCTGTCCTCCTCTCGAGCAAATAGTGACCTTTCAGGGACAGATATATGAACCCTGCACTGCTCAACCTCTGAGAGTGACCGAATCGTTCTTGATAGTTCTCCCTGCAATGCCCTTCTGTAGTTCAATTTTTGCACAAAGTCTGTCATCGCAAAGTTGGTTTTGTCAAAGACCTCGAAACCGACTCCTCCACCCTGTGGGATGCCTTGCGTAGCGAGCTGAAGCCTAAGTTCATGAACCTTATCAGATGGCACCATTATCCCGCCATCAGAGGTTCTGTAAGGTATCTTCATGTCCTTTAATTTCTGGATTATCAGGCCTGCATCTTCCTCGCTGAGGTTTGAATAAAGTATTTGAAAATCAACCTTCTGCATCCATGTAAAGGTTAATATCAAGGATGTGAGAACGAGCGACAGGATAATTAAGAATGTCGCCTTATTTCTTACAGGCCAGTTCTTAAATGTCTCGATTATATTCGGCATGTTACACCTGCATCCTCATTATCTCTTCATAGGCATTGAGGAGCCTGTTCCTTATCTCCACCATCATCTGAAAGGACATATCAGCCTTTTCGATTGATATCATTGCCTGTGTTACATCACCACCGCTGGCAAGTTCCTTTACAGCCATCTCCGCATTTTTTTGAACCTCCTTCAGTTTTTCCACCGCATCATTCAGGAAGTTCTCAAAATTACTACCCTCTTTCGGCTTATCACCCTTTAAGTTTGGTAGATTCCCTGTTTGATGAGTTGATCCTATCCTTATCTCATCCATAGAACCTCCTTACTGTTTCCCCAGTTCGAGGGTCTTTAAGAACATTGCCTTCGATGTATTAAAGGTCGCTACAGCAGCCTCATAGGCCCTGAAGGCTGTCATCATATTGACCATCTCTTCAATGATATTTATATCAGGCATGGCCACAAATCCATCCTTATCAGCATCAGGATGTCCTGGGTCATAAACCATCCTGGGAGGTCTGTCATCCTTAATTACTGCCTCAACCTGAACTCCATCGAGTTCCTCCGGATTTCCTCCAACAGGCATAGTCGAAAAAATGACATCTCTCCTTTTATAGGGTCCCCCTTCCTCTGTTCTCGTGGAATTGACATTTGCCATGTTTGATGCTATTGCGTTCATCCTTTCCCTCTGCGCTGCCATGGCAGAGGCACTTACCTTTAACAGATTAAATGTATCCATCTTTACCTCCTGAGGGCATTCTTGAACATCCTTATCTTTGTTGAAAGCATATTTATGCCTGCCTGGTAAAGCAGGGCATTTTCTGTCATCTTTGCCATCTCCACATCGAGTTCCACATTGTTTCTATCGAGCCACTCACCGCCTTGCTCTGTTACAGCAACAGGCGTTGAATCGGGATTA
>JBKBUA010000088.1:2970-8009 GCA_046290845.1 Thermodesulfovibrionales bacterium | reverse complement strand
ATAACAGGTATTACAGGGGCGAGGCTTGAGATCAACGAATCACTGGTAGATTCAATAAAAAGAATCAGGGCAATAACAGATAAGCCTCTGTGCATAGGTTTTGGAGTCTCAAATCCTGAGGAGGCATTTAGGATGTCTGCTATTGCCGATGGAGTGATTGTGGGAAGTGCTATTGTTAAAATCCTCCACGAATCTCCAGAAAGACTGGAGGGGTTTGTTAGAGAATTAAGAAAGGCAATATAATCATGGCCTGGTTTAAGAAATCAAAAGAGCCGAGATTGGCAAGGAAGGTCAAGATACCCGAGGGATTATGGGTCAAGTGCGACAATTGTAAGGAGATTATCTATAGGAAGGAGATCGAGAAAAATCTTAAGGTCTGTCCAAAGTGCAATTATCACTTCAGGATAAGCGCACAGGAGAGGCTCGAACTGCTCATTGATAAGGATACCTTTGAAGAGATGAACAGGGATATAACATCAGATGATCCCCTCGGATTCAGAGACACTGTTTCTTATAAGGAGAGGATAAAGGAAAACCAGAAGAAAAGTGGATTAAAGGAAGCGGTTATAACAGGAGAGGCGAGAATCAAAGGCTATCCAGTTGTAATAGCTATAATGGATTTTTCTTTTTTAGGTGGCAGCATGGGCTCTGCTGTGGGAGAGAAGATCGTTCGAGCTGCCGAGGCTGCCCTCGCAAAAAAGTTACCCCTTATAACCGTTTCTTCATCCGGTGGCGCAAGGATGCAAGAAGGGATATTCTCTCTCGTGCAGATGGCAAAGACATCTGCATCAATAGCAAGGTTGAAAGAGGCAAGGGTCCCTTTTATCTCCATACTGTGTGACCCTACCTTTGGAGGGGTTACCGCAAGCTTTGCCATGCTCGGAGATATTATAATAGCCGAACCGAGGAGCCTTATAGGCTTTGCAGGGCCGAGGGTCATAGAGCAGACCATAAAGCAGCAACTCCCCGAGAACTTCCAGAGGGCAGAATTTCTGCTCAGTCACGGAATGATTGACATCGTCGTTGAACGTAAGGACCTGAAAGATATGATAGGCCGGATATTGGGGCATCTCCTCCCATAGGTGAATGGGTGAATAGGTGAATAGGTGAATGGGTGAATGGGCTTTTAACCTCTTAACCACTTCACCTATTAACCCTTCACCAATTCACCGATGCTCTACTGTTCTCATTTGGTGAATGGATAAAAAGAGGTTATAGATCATGTTGAAACCACTTGTTGTCATAGTAGGTAGGCCTAATGTCGGTAAGTCCACCCTTTTTAACAGAATAGTCCGTTCGAAGGCAGCCATAGTGGAGGACATTCCTGGTGTTACCAGGGACAGGAATTACAGAGAGGCTGAATGGGAAGGCCGGTCTTTTATAGTTGTTGATACAGGCGGTTTTTATCCTGAGCCACAGGATAATATCTTTAAAGAGGTCAGAGAACAGGCAATGTTTGCAATTGAGGAGGCGGACCTGATCATACATCTCATGGATGGAAAGGAGGGGTTGAACCCGGGAGATATAGAGCTTACAAAGATACTCAGGGAATCAGGCAAAAGGTTTATATCTGTTGTAAATAAGATAGACGTGCCATCTAAAGAAAATAGGCTTTATGACTTTTATCAACTTGGCGTTAATGAAATACTCCCCCTTTCTGCTGAGACAGGCTATGCCTTTTCTGACCTGATGGATAAGGTTATCTCACTGCTGCCTGAAAAAGGTCGGGAAGAGTTGCCCTTGAGCTATCCAAAGGTTGCTGTTGTGGGAAGACCAAATGTAGGCAAATCAACCTTAATTAATACCCTCCTCGGTAAAGAGAGAATGATCGTGAGCCCTGTTGCCGGGACAACGAGGGATGCCATAGACTCTGTCTGCCGGTACTACGGAAGGCCCTATCTTTTAATAGATACAGCGGGTATTAGAAGAAAGGGGAAGGTTGCGTATCCCATAGAGAGATATTCTACGGTAAGGGCGATAAGGAGCATAGAGCGGTGTGATGTGGCGATCATTGTCCTCGATTCTGTAGAAGGTATTGTCGAACAGGACAAAAAGATCGCCGGCCTTGTGAATGAATACGGAAAGGGTGCGATATTCCTCTTCAATAAATGGGACCTTGTAGAAGATCCCGAGGTTACATACAGGAGATATATCGCTGACTTTGAAAGAGAGATATGGTTCTTTAACCATGCACCTTTATTGACAATCTCGGCAATTGAGAGAAAAAGGGTCACAAAGGTCTTTCCTCTAATTGACAGGGTGATGGAGGAGAGGAGAAAGAGGATAAGGACTTCGGAATTAAATAAATTCTTCGAGAAACTCAAGGATGAGATAATCATGCCAGCATTTAAGGGTAAGGCTATTAAGGTCTATTATATGACCCAGACAGGGGTTGAGCCACCAGAATTTGTTATTTTTACCAATCAGTTAGGAGGGTTAAAAGAGGAACATATCAGGTTTATTGAGAAGCGATTGAGAAGAGAGTTTTCCTTTATGGGGACACCTATCAGGATTTATGCAAGATACAGAAAGTAAAGGAGGCTTGAAATGAGCGAGCATCTTATTGGTAAGATCGTTGAAGTGACAGCAAATGATATAACCTATAGAGGAAGACTTGTAGAGATGGGTGAGACCGAGGTTTACCTGGAATCTGACCTTGGCTGGATCGTTATTCCAGTCGAGCAAATCGCGTCTATGCGCGAGGCCTTATCAGATTGATATCCTGCCGTCAACAATTCTTAGTGTTCTATTACATCGTTTTGATAGAGACTCATTGTGTGTTACGATAACAAAGGCTATACCTCTGTCTCTATTCAGCTTCATTAATAGATTGAATAAATCTTCTCCTGTGGCTGTATCGAGATTGCCTGTAGGCTCATCAGCTAAAACTACCCTGGGATTCATGATCAACGCCCTTGCCACCGCAACCCTTTGTTGTTCTCCGCCTGAGAGTTCTCCTGGTCTATGATTTCTCCTCTCATAGAGTCCCAGGTCTGAAAGTAGCCTTACTGCCCTATCAACAATCTCTTCCGTGTCCATTCTCACCGTTTCCCTTGCTATCATGCAGGGCATTATGACATTTTCTAAGGCAGTAAATTCAGGAAGGAGATGATGAAACTGGAAGACAAATCCAACCGTCTCGTTTCTGAAACGGGTCAGGAATCCGTTATTTCTCGAAAATATATCAATGCCTTCATAAACGACCCTGCCCGACGTAGGTCTATCAAGGGCTCCGAGAATATGAAGGAGAGTGCTTTTCCCGGCACCTGATGCGCCAACTATGCTGACCATTTCACCTTCTTCTATATAAAGATCAACACCCTTCAGTACCTTCAGTTCACCTGCCTGTGTATAAAAGCTCTTTTCTATCTTAATGGCCTCTAATATCCTCATTCTTTGCCTGTAAGGTCTTTTATCTTTTCCTTTGCCTTCTCAATACCCTTCTTTGCTTTATCGCCAGTCTCTTTTATCATGTCTGCCTTTTTGCCGAGATCCTCTGTCTTTTCCTCCACCTTTTTACCAAACCATCTGAACTTATCTCCCCCACTCGATAGAGAGATAATGAGAAAGGCTATGGCAGCGATTATAGCAAGGCATATTAACCTGAAGAAAAATTTAAACATAAAAGAGTTTAACAGAACAGGAGAATCTGAGGCAAGGAGCTGTAAGAGCACTTGCAACGTGCCCCTACAAAGTGTTACCGAGAGAGAGCGACGGAATCTTAAATGCATTTTCGGGTTAGCACTGCTGCCATGATATAATAATAAAAAAGGAGGAGGAGTTATGTGTGACACAAATGCCTATATAAGAACAGGTGATTCTGAAGAGTTATATCTTGAGAGCGTGGACATTCTCAGACCCGAGGATGGAAGGGTATTCCTCAAGAATCTCTTTGGAGAACAAAAGGTCTTTGAAGGGAGATTAAAGGAGGTTTCTTTTCTTAAGAGAAGGATAATCCTTGAGCCTAAATGAAAGTCTGGAGACTTATTGATTCGGGTGAAGGAGATGCCTTCTTTAACATGGCCCTTGATGAGGCTATAGCCACATTTGTGATAAACGGAACCGCTCCTCCTACATTGCGTTTTTATGGCTGGGAGGTTCCTTCTGTCAGTCTCGGTCATTTTCAGAAAATTGATGACATAAATCTTAACTACTGTAGTGAAAATAATCTTCCTGTAGTCAGGAGGCCTACAGGAGGCAGGGCGATCCTTCATGGAGATGAGCTTACCTATAGTTTCTCAGCCAGAAATGAGGATGGATTCTCAGGTGGATTGATGGAGTCATATTCTTTAATAGGCAATGCCTTTTTAGAGGCACTGAGGATGCTCGGTCTTGATGCGGAGATGATGCAAAGAAGACAGAAAGGTAGTATCCTCACAAGAAGTCCACTCTGTTTTAATTCCACATCAATTGGCGAGATAAGTCTGAGGGGAATTAAGCTTATAGGCTCTGCCCAGAGGAGATGGAAAGGAGGCTTCCTCCAACAGGGGTCTATCCCTTATTCGATTGATCTGGAGAAGACGAAAGGAATTTTCAGGGTTATGCCTGAATCAATAAGCCTCAGGGGAATAGGGTCATTTATCAATATAGACATGGGAAGTATTAAAAAGGCGATTTTAAAGGCCTTTGAAAAGACCTTCAATATCAATCTTGTCCTGTCCTGTCTGTCTCGTGATGAGATTTTTCTTGCCGAGAGGCTTCAGAAGGAGAAGTATCTTCTGCCTGAATGGAATCTGGTGGGTTCAAAAGGGGGTTTCTATTCAACTTTTGAAACTCCTCTGATGTTGAATGATAATAAACAAGGATAGTGGCAATCATGCTGAGGCCAAGATAACTCTGAAGAAAGTAAACAGACAATTGATATATAAAGGATAAAAAAGGACCTATAAGGGGGACAAGACCCATAGGTATTCCAATGGCTATTATGGCAAAATTTGTTATTACAAAGGCTAAAAATATTAGACAGTATAAATATAATCCCTGTGGTTTTCTGTAAAGATACTTAATAGCCTTCTTGATGGCAGCGATAGGTCCTTCAC
>JBKBUA010000088.1:0-2871 GCA_046290845.1 Thermodesulfovibrionales bacterium | reverse complement strand
TCCAAAAACGAAGACACCTATGACAAAGATCGAGATGATATAAATGAGAAGGGATGTAAACAACAAAATGGCCAGTCCCAAATAACGGGAGAGGAAGTCAGAAGGCCTTCTGAAAAGGTTCACTATTTCATCAGGTTTTGACAGGTCTGTCAGGTCAATTCCGAAGATGATGAAAGCTATCGCAAGGGGTATGCCGATGAAGATAAAAAAGCCGAAGAGGCTGACGAACATGGCACCAACCTGAATCAGGACGAGCTGCCAGTTCCTGTTTATAACCCTAAATCCTTCTTTAATAGAATCAATGTAAGTCAAAATCTTTCCTCAGCACATAGGCTCAAGGCTTGACGGCAGTGCGATCCCGCCCAGGGCGGGGCTACAGTGCGATCGTGCGACGCCTGAACTGTCGCTCTATCGCACTGTCGCTCTGTCGCGCTATAAATTTCAGCCATTATAATGCCTTTGCCCTCTCAATAAAGAGTCTCATCTTCTTAAGGTCCTTTTTACCTTTCTCTTCCTCGATACCGCTGCTCACATCAACGGCATAGGGCCTCACCCATCTTATAGCCCTTTCTATGTTTTCGGGATTGAGACCGCCTGCGAGTATAATATTGCCAAATTGTTTTGCTGCTACCGCAATATCCCAGTTGAAGATCTGGCCAGTCCCTCCGAGTGATTCAGGTGTATATGTGTCGAGCAAGAAGGCAGAGACCCTGTATTTCTTTAATGGTTCAAGATCGCTCAACTCCTTCACCCTGATGGCCTTGATCACCCTCCTGCTCAACAGACATGACTCCGGAGGTTCATGGCCATGTAGTTGGGCAATGTCTACTGGCACATGCCTCAAGACCTCTTCTATCCTCTCTGGTGTCTCATCAACAAAGACCCCAACAGTCGTTATCAATGGCGGTAGTTGCTTTATTATCTCTTTTGCCGCCTCAACACTTATATATCGAGGACTCCCCTTATAGAAGACAAAGCCCAGCGCATCAGCCCCATAATCAACAGCTGCCAGGGCATCCTCGAGATTCGTTATGCCACAGATCTTTACCTTAACCTTCATTTGACCACAGGCAGTTTTGAAAGTGCCTCTTTTATCTTTTCCTCAGGATATTCATAGTCCTCGAGCTTTCCTGAGAGATAATCAGCATAGGCAGCAAGGTCGAGGTAACCGTGCCCGCTAAGGTTAAAAAGTATGGTCTTTTCCTTGCCTTCTTCCCTGCACTTTATAGCCTCGTCTATCGCTACCTTAATAGCATGGGAACTTTCAGGAGCCGGGATTATGCCTTCAGACTTTGCAAAGGTTATGGCTGCTGCAAAGACAGAGGTCTGTCCACAGGCAACAGCCTCAATCAGTCCATCATGATAGAGTTGGCATACGAGGGGCGCATCGGCATGATACCTGAGACCACCAGCATGGATGCCTGGCGGGACAAAGTCATGACCGAGGGTGTACATCATGAGTAGAGGTGTGAGGCCTGCTGTGTCACCAAAGTCATACCTGAATTCACCTTTAGTAAGGGTGGGGCATGATGTAGGTTCAACAGCAATGACCCTCAATTCCCTTCCGTTTATCTTATCCTGTAAAAAGGGAAAACTTATGCCACCGAGATTACTTCCACCCCCGC
Source organism: Thermodesulfovibrionales bacterium (assembly GCA_046290845.1). Lineage (GTDB taxonomy): Bacteria > Nitrospirota > Thermodesulfovibrionia > Thermodesulfovibrionales > UBA9159 > JBBIPQ01. Next base: position 1,246 of record JBKBUA010000088.1, on the reverse strand, counting down.
AGCAACCAATAATTATATCAGGGTAATCATTTATGAGTTCGAACTGTTTCTTTGCCTCTAATCCTATGACGGTCTGGTGGAGTAAGACATGGTTGAGGACAGAACCGAGGGCATAATTTGTGTCGCTATGTGTTGCCGCATCCTCTACAGCCTCTGAGATAGCAATTCCGAGGCTGCCAGGGTTTTCAGGGTCTGCCTCGAGTATCTTTCTCCCTGCCGCTGTGACTGTTGAAGGGCTCGGGTGTACCGTGGCACCCCAGGTCTCCATGGCAATGCGCCTATAGGGTTTCTGGTTATAGCTTACCTTCACCATATAAACGGTCACATCAAGACCGAAGAGACTCCCTGCTAAGGCCATTGCAGAGCCCCACTGGCCTGCCCCTGTCTCTGTGGCAATCCTCTTTATTCCTGCCTTCTTATTGTAATAGGCCTGTGGAATCGATGTGTTTGGCTTATGACTTCCAGCAGGGCTTACACCCTCATACTTATAATAAATTCTGGCTGGTGTATTGATCGCCTTTTCGAGTCTGTAAGCCCTGTACATAGGGCTTGGTCTCCAGAGGGTATATATATCAAGGACATCTTCTGGTATATCGATCCATCTCTCTGTCGTAACCTCCTGCTCTATTAATGCCATTGGGAATATGACAGAAAGATCCTCTGGGCCAACCGGCTTAAGTGTGGCAGGATGAAGTGGTGGTTTTGGGAGGTTGGGCATATCAGCCATTATGTTATACCACTTCCTGGGCATCTCTCTCTCTGAAAGCATAATCTTGGTCTCTCTCATTAAGGTCTTCCTCCTTCTGTAATGCGTAATTCTTCTATCTTCTTACCAATATCTTCTGATTCCATTAGTGTCGTCCCTATGAGCATGGCATCAATACCAGCAAGGTTGAGCCTCAGGACATCTTCTCTGCTTTTTATACCACTTTCACTCACAGTGACCCTCTCGGGAGGTATCTCCTTTTTTAAAAGAAATGTTGTATTTAAGTCTACCCTTAATGTCTTCAGGTCCCTGTTGTTTATGCCTATTATATCTGCCTCGATACGGAGGGCCTTTTCGAGATCATGATAATCGTGAATCTCAAAGAGTATGGCAAGGCCGATCTCTCTGGCCATATGGAGATATTCCTCTGCCTGTTCCCTTTCGAGGATTGCTCCTATCAAGAGGATGGCATCAGCACCAAAGGCCCTTGATTCATAGATCTGGTAATCATCAAATATAAAGTCCTTTCTCAAAACCGGC
>JBKBUA010000087.1:4274-8236 GCA_046290845.1 Thermodesulfovibrionales bacterium | reverse complement strand
TATCTTCACATCTGCCATCATCCTTGGAAAATTGGCAAAGTTTTCTGTATCTGCTGCATCGGTCCCTGTCTTTTGAAACATCTCTTTAGTAACCACAGTAACAGCAATCCCCTGTCTGATCTCCATTGTATTTAATGTCATGATCAAAAGCTCAAACCTTCCCCTCGACCATGTATCATAGAGGGCTGTTGCCACAGAGGCAGGCTCTGCGCCTGCCCTGATAAGTTCAGAGGCATCAAGGAGTGTAGAGGCATTGGTATTACTATATCTGAATGTCCCTGTATCTATTGCTATTGCGGTGTAAAGATTGATGGCTATCTCTTTAGTCAGAGCTATTCCCATTGCCTTTAAGAGATGGTATATCATCTGTCCTGTGGCAGAAGCTGTTGGAACGATCCACCTTAAATCGCCAAATTCCCTTTCTGTCTCATGATGGTCAATAACTACTGTGAAGGGCTTATGTCTTCTTACAAAATCTGTGAGTTCAGCCCTTTCGGGATCATTGCAGTCAAGGAGGATCAGGTTGGAGACTGGATGCTTGAGATCAGGGATTGAATCAGTGAATCTTTCATAGCCTGGCAGGAATCTATAAAAATAAGGCACAGGGTCACGGTCATAAACGATTACCCTCTTGCCAATTGATTCGAGGGCCATTGAAAGGGCTATAGAGGAACCGAGGGCATCCCCTTCAGGATTTATGTGGGTAGCAATAAGAAAATCATTCTTTTCTTTTAAATAAGAGATAATCTCCTCAGGAACCCTCAATCATCACTCCATTCATAACAACCTTTTTAATCTGATCTACTTATTGTCCTCAGATCGCTCCTTTATCTCCTTAAGGAGTCTATCGATCTTAGCCCCGTATTCAATGGATTCATCTAACCTGAATTCGATGGACGGGATTGTCTTCATCCTTACCCTCTTTGCTACCTCTGAACGTATAAAACTCTTTGCCGAGTTCAGTATATCGAGGGTTGCTTCTTTCTCCTCTTCCTTCAGGACACTGATAAAGACCTTTGCAATCTTTAAATCCTCTGTAATATCAACGCCCGTGACCGTAACAAATCCGAGGCGGGGGTCTTTTAGCCTTCGCATTATAATCTCAGCTATCTCCTCTCTCAGGAGATCGCTTACTCTCTGTGATCTTTTATAAGGAAGCATTTACCAAAAAAATCGGTTTAAGATAATGTCCCGCCAGCGGCGGGATTGCTAAAAAATTTATTTTTCGTAAAGCGTGATCCGTAATGAGTGATGAGTTAAACGCCGATAACTCGTCACCCATTACGATAAACTGGTTTACAGTTTTGCTGCCACCTTCTCCATTACATAATTTTCGAGGACATCACCAACCTTTATGTCATTGAAGTTCTCAATCATAAGGCCACACTCATAACCAGCCTGCACCTCACGCATATCCTCTTTAAACCTTTTAAGTGACGATATCTTTCCCTCATAGACCACAATATTGTCCCTTATGACCCTAATGCCATCACTGGCACGGGATATTATTCCATCGAGGACATAACAGCCTGCAATCGTTCCAAGCCTCGAGACCTGGAAGGTCTGTCTCACCTCTGCCCTTCCGAGTATCTTCTCCTTAAAGGTCGGCTCGAGTAATCCTTCAAGTGCCTTCTTTATATCATCAATGGCAACATAGATGATATTGTAATGTCTGATGTCAACTCCCTCTTTTTCTGCAAGCTGTTGTGCCTTCAGCTCAGGTCTTACATTAAATCCTATAATAATCGCATTGGAAGCTGAGGCGAGCATGACATCAGATTCGTTTATGCCACCAACTGAGGCATGAATCACCCTGACCTTCACTTCGGGATGGGTAATATGTTCGAGGGCATCCCTCAATGCCTCTACAGAACCCTGGACATCGGCCTTTATGATTATATTGAGTTCCTTTATCTCACCTTCCTTGATCTTTGAATAAAGATCATCGAGCGTTAATTTACGCTTTTTTGCCATCTCAGCAAGTCTCTTTTTCTGTTGTCTTGCAAGGGCTATCTGTCTCGCCTTCCTCTCGTCATCAACAACAGTAAAAATATCTCCTGCAACAGGTACCTCAGGGAAACCTATTACCTCAACAGGAGTTGATGGTCCAGCCTCCTGAATCCTTTTACCTGTATCATCTATTAGTGCCCTTACGCGGCCGAATTGAGTACCAGCAAGGAATACATCACCCACTCTTAAAACTCCGTCCTGGACAAGAACTGTTGCAACAGGTCCCCTTCCTTTATCAAGGCGCGCCTCAATTATAGTACCCTTTGCCATCCTCTTTGGATTTGCCTTAAGTTCCATTATCTCGGCCTGCAGGGCGATCATCTCGAGAAGATTTTCAATCCCGATCTTTTTCTTTGCCGATACCTCAACAAATATATTCTGCCCACCCCACTCCTCTGGGATTATCCCTCGTTCTGCAAGCTCATTCTTAACCTTTGCGGGATTTGCCTCGGGCTTGTCAATCTTATTTATTGCAACTATTATAGGGACATTTGCCGCCTTTGCATGGTCTATGGCCTCCACGGTCTGTGGCATAACCCCATCATCTGCTGCAACAACGAGGACAACAACATCTGTTACCTTCGCACCTCTCGCCCTGAGGGATGTAAAGGCCTCATGACCCGGTGTATCAAGGAATACAATATCCTTTCCTTTAAGGCTTATCTTGTATGCACCTATGTGCTGGGTAATACCTCCTGCCTCTGTCTCCGTCACCTTTGTCTGTCTTATTGCATCAAGGAGTGATGTCTTTCCGTGGTCCACATGGCCCATAATAGTAACAACAGGAGGTCTCGGTGTTAAAGCTGATGTATCGACTACTTCTTCCTCAAAGACAGGCTCTTCCTCAATAGGCGCCACCTCCAGCTTGACACCGAACCCTTCTGCCACGAGTAGCGCTGCATCCATATCAACGGGCTGGTTAATGGTGGGCATATAACCGAGCTCCATAAACTTCTTTATCACCTCTGGAAGCTTTACGCCTATAAGTTCAGCAAATTCCTTTACCGTTGTACCTTCCTGAATCTTCAGTTGTTTTTTCCTCGGTGCAGTAACAGGTGCCTTTTCAACAACCTTTATCGCTTCCTTCTCCTTTCCTGTCTTTTTGAAGGCTCTTACCTCATGCCATCTCTTTGGCTCTATCTTCCTTATTGACTGAAATGCCTTCTGCATAGCAGGTTTAACCTTAATCTTTTCAACCTTCTCTGTCTCGAGCTCCTTTTTGAATCTATCAGGCACCTTTAATTCAGTCTCTTCTACAAACATAACCTCCCTGGGTATCCCACCCTCTGGCAGGACAGGCTCTCGACGTGGGACTTCCTTTTTTTCTTCCTCTGAAATAACCCTGATAGACTCGGATGGTTCAACAGGCCCTCGCCCCGAGCTCGGGCCAAGGGTCTCACCATGACCTGGGGCCTTCTCCTCCACAGATGGTTTGTGACCCTCTTTCTGTTCAGGAACAGCCTCTTTCTCAGGGCCTGATGAGATCTTTAATCTCTCCTCAACCTTTTGAGCAATCTCTAAGTCTATGTTTGAGGCAGGTTTCTTCCCCTCTATCCCAAGGCTTGATAAAGTTGCGATTATCTCCTTGTTATTAACGCCCAATTTTTTTGCGAGATCGTATATCCTGATCTTTGTCATTAAATTAAAAACCCTCCATACACACTTGTAACATACAGAATAAAATGTTATCATAAAAAGCTAAATTTATGCAATTAATACAATTTTTCAGGAGGTGATAAAATGGCAGTTTGTTATGCCTGCGGTAAAAGGCGGATCACAGGTAACAATGTTAGTCACGCAAATAACAAGACAAAGAGGCAGATCCTACCAAATCTTCAGAGGATAAGGATACATACAGATAGCGGTATTAAGCGCGAATATGTCTGTACGAGATGCATAAGGGCAGGGATAGTAAGAAAGGTAGTATGAAATTATCGTATGAAGAGCCTTGC
>JBKBUA010000087.1:0-4174 GCA_046290845.1 Thermodesulfovibrionales bacterium | reverse complement strand
GAATATGTCTGTACGAGATGCATAAGGGCAGGGATAGTAAGAAAGGTAGTATGAAATTATCGTATGAAGAGCCTTGCAGACATAATCTCTCCCATTTTGAGGAAATCAGGCCTTGAAGAGGGGGTAAGATTCAGCCTTCTTAAAAACAGGTGGGATGAATTATTTCGCGAACCATTGTCGCTTCATCTATATCCGGTTAGCCTCAAGGACGGTGAACTCCTTGTGAACGTGGACTCCTCGGTGTGGTTACAGGAGGTAACGGTTCACAAGGAAGAACTCCTCAATGTTCTGAAACCATATTGCGTAAAGGACATAAGATTCAGGCTTGGAAAGGTATTTTTTAGGCAGCTACACCGCAAACCTGTGTCCGATAGAGGATACGAGAGAAAGCTTTCATCCCAGCACCTGAGTTTCATAGATGAGGTTGTCAGATCTGTTACGGATAACGAACTGAGAGATGCGATCAGGACAACGATTGAGAAGTCATTTCTGAGGAAGGCTGAAGATAATAAACCAAGATAAATTTCGTAAAGCGTGATCCGTAATGAGTGATGAGTTAAACGCCGTTAACTCGTCACTCGTCACCCATTACGATAAAATCGAGTTAAATAAATTTTTGAGCAATATCTGCATTATTTGGGTTAAAGCTTTTAAGCCGATTCTGCCTGTTTCTTGTAAATTAGTATCGGCCTTTCCTTCTTAACTACGGTATCCTCATTTATGAGACATTCTGATATGCCCTTTTCCGATGGTATCTCATACATGACATCGAGCATTACCTCTTCAAGTATTGCCCTTAATCCCCTCGCCCCTGTCTTTCTCTGGACAGCCCTCCTGGCAATGGCTGTTAAGGCGCTGTCTGTAAATCTTAGTTTCACATCATCGAAGGAAAGTAGTTTCTGATATTGTTTTATTAGCGAATTCTTTGGTTCTGTCAATATCTTTACGAGGGCAGCCTCATCCAGCTCATCAAGCACTGCCGTTACAGGGAGCCTGCCAACAAATTCTGGGATAAGACCATATTTAATAAGGTCCTCGGGTTCAAGGAGACTAAGGATGTTACCTATTTTCTTCTCCTTCGAGCTTATAACCTCAGCACCAAAACCGAGGGTCTTTTTCCCCAGACGCTGCCCCACTATATCATCAAGCCCGACAAAGGCACCACCACAGATAAAGAGTATATTCGTAGTATCCACCTGGATATATTCCTGCTGCGGATGCTTCCTTCCCCCCTGAGGTGGGATATTTGCGATAGTCCCCTCGATGATCTTGAGAAGTGCCTGCTGGACACCCTCGCCCGATACATCTCTCGTAATAGATGGATTCTCGGACTTTCTGCTTATCTTATCAATCTCGTCTATATATACGATGCCCCTCTGGGCCCTCTCAATGTCATAATCAGCGGCCTGAAGGAGCTTAAGGATTATATTCTCCACATCTTCCCCGACATAACCTGCCTCGGTAAGGGTTGTGGCATCTGCAATCGTGAATGGAACATCGAGCATCCTTGCCAGTGTCTGGGCAAGAAGGGTTTTACCAGTTCCTGTTGGACCAATGAGAAGGATGTTACTCTTTTGCAATTCCACATCTAAAGCCTCTGGAGAATAAATCCTCTTATAATGGTTATGAACAGCCACGGAGAGTATCTTTTTTGCCCTTTCCTGTCCTATAACATAATCATCGAGGAAACTATGGATTTCTTTAGGAGTTGGCAATTTAGGCATCGGTGCTGGAGGATTATCCAAATACAGTTCCTCTGCAATTATCTCATTACAGAGTTCTACACATTCGTCACATATATATACCGTAGGGCCTGCAATCAGCTTTCTAACTTCATCATGCCCCTTACCGCAGAATGAACACTTAAGTTTTTCTTCTTTATCCTTCTTTGCCACCTAAATCCTCCTTAGCCTTTCTTTGCACTGTATATAACCTCATCAACAAGGCCATATTCCTTAGCCTCTTCGCCGGACATGAAAAAGTCCCTGTCCGTGTCAGCCTGGATCTTTTCTATTGGTTGACCTGTATGCTCAGCCAGAATCCTGTTAAGTGTATCCTTAATCCGCAGTATCTCTCTGGCGTGTATCTCTATATCAGTGGCCTGTCCCTGAAACCCTCCCATTGGCTGATGTATCATTATCCTCGAATGGGGGAGAGCAAACCTCTTTCCCTTTGTTCCTGCCGCAAGGAGAAGCGCACCCATACTTGCTGCCTGACCGATACAGTATGTAGCAATATTGGACTTTACATACTGCATGGTATCGTATATAGCAAGACCCGATGAAACAATGCCACCAGGTGAGTTTATATAAAGGTGTATATCTTTGTCAGGGTCCTCTGTCTGAAGAAAAAGCAGTTGAGCAATAACAGTATTTGCAACACTGTCATCAATGGGCGTTCCTATAAAGATAATCCTGTCCTTAAGAAGCCTCGAATAGATATCATAGGCCCTTTCAGACCTTCCTGTCTGCTCTATAACAATCGGGATCAAACTCAATTTTCCTCTCCTTTCTCAACACTTGCCTTATTGAGGAGAAGGTCAAGGACCTTTTCCTCAAATATGGAATCTTTTAACCTATCGAGAGAACCATCCCTCGATATATAAAACTTCATTATGTTCTCAGGTGATACAGAGAAACGTCTCGCCATGGCGATTATCGCATTCCTCATGTCATCCTCTGACACCCTGACCCCCTCTTTCCTCCCTATCATAGAAAGCAGGAGGGTGGTCTTCAGATTTCTCACAGCCTCAGCCCTTATTTCTTCATCCGATCTTTTACTGTCTTCATCTGGGTTATTCTCAGCCCTGTCCTTATATGAAGAGGCAAGCATTGCTATCTCTCCTTCGAGCAGGGTTTCAGGAACATCAAATTCATGGTTCTCGAGAAGTTTATTTATTATCTCTGCCTTCTGGATCCTTGCAACCTCCGAGTTCTTCAACCTTAATACTTCTTGACGAAGATGGTCCTTCAGCTCATCGAGGCTATTGAAACCAATATCCTTTGCAAATTCGTCATCCAGTTGAGGCAGATTTCCCTTCTTTACATCCTTAATCGTCAACTTCATCTCAACCTTCTTACCTGCCAGTTCCCTATATGGATAAGTCTCAGGAAAGGTTGTCTCCATAACCAATTCACTCCCCTTACTCTTACCTATAAGGTTTTTTATAACATCCTCAGGAAAGAGGGGTCCTCCAATCTTGTACACCTGATCTTTCTTTTCTATTCCCGCTTCCTCAATCGAATAATCACAGAGTATGAGATCATTCATTGTTACAGGTTCATCAGAAGGTTCATAGGTTGTCCTGTCTTCCTGCAGGCCTTTCATTACGCTTTCCACATCCTCATCAGTAACAGAGACAGGTATATCCTTAACCTTTATGCCTTCATAATTCAGGTTAACCTTGGGCAAGGTCTCAATCACCATGGTTATCGAAAAAGGACTCTGCCTTTTGAATTCTGTCTGCTCTTCAACAATTGGGTCAGTGACAGGGGTTAAGTCCGCTTCATTCAGCGCATCCACATAGGCCCTCGATATGACCTTGCCGAGAACCTCATCCTCAACCTTTTTACCGAACCTTTTTTCAATCAGGCTCATTGGGGCCTTGCCTGTCCTAAAACCAGGGATATTAGTGGTCTTTCTCAGATTCTCAAAAGACTCCGTCATTTCTTTTTCTATAGTCTCTGCCGGAATCTCAATCGTTATCCTCTTCTTTGTTGAGCTAATCTCTTCTAATGCCTTAAGCATCACTCCTCCATTTTTATTTAATTTAACACAAAAAAGTAATTTTTTTCTCACTCATATCTCAGTGGCTCCACAGGGTCAAGTCTCGCAGCCTGAAGGGCAGGATAGATAGTCGAAAGAAAGCTTATCATTATTGCCGAAAAGGATACAACGATGAAGTCAGAGAGCTTCATCTTTACAGGCAGATGACTGAGATAGTATATATCAGGGGGTAGTTTTATAATCTGATAGGTGTTCAGGATGTATGAAAGTGTATAGCCTCCTGCGATCCCTATAACTGTGCCGACAAGTCCAATCAGGAAACCCTGAAGCATGAATATCTTCATTATGCCTCTATTTGTAGCACCCATTGCCTTCAGTATCGCTATCTCTCTTTCCTTTTCAATGACATTCATTATAAGATTGCTCACGATATTGAAGGAAGCCACGA
>JBKBUA010000086.1:6817-8298 GCA_046290845.1 Thermodesulfovibrionales bacterium | reverse complement strand
CTTAGTATATCCTCAGGTGAAAGATAAAAGAGTTCAAAGTCTTTTTTCGGATTATATGTGGAAAGTGCATTAAAGGCGAGGGCTTTTCTGCAATGCCTGAAGAGCCTGGTGAGGGTTAACCTTATAAAATCTTCAAGGCCCGAGACCTTGAGGTTGAAGACACCGCAGAGAAATATGAAGTCAAAATCCTCTTTTAAATCTTCCCCTTCTATGTCAAAGACCCTGAAGTCTACCCCCGGAAACTTTTTCTTTGCGAGATTGATAAGTTTTTCATTTATATCAAATCCGGTGTAATTCACTTCAATATTTCTATCCCTGAGAAATCCATAAAAATCACCTTTTCCGCACCCGAAATCCAGTATGCTGTAACCCCTGATATCGCCGATATCGAGCATTGCCTCGTAGTGCGTCATCTGTCCTTCGGCAGTCCATCTGACGGCTTCGGGCCTGTCACCAAAAAAACTGAGACTGTTATTAAAGAAAGAGATTATATATTCCATTGAAAGATTGTCCATAGAATTATTATAGGTTTTTCTTTGCTTGTTGTGAAGAACCTCTGCATCTGCATGGTAATCCTTACCCAGTAAATTTGACAGATCGTTAAATTCTGTGTTAATTTAAAAAGTTTGATTTGACCCGTTTAAAATACTGGTCTTCTATACACAGAAGGCGGCTAATTTATAAAGAAAGGAGGTCAGATAAATGGCAGAGAAGGGTAAGTCAAAGACAGACGTCACAGCGAGGGCGGAAAACAAGGTAAAGGCACAGATCTGCCGTAATTGCGGTAATAAGATCGATGTCGTAATGGCAGTATCCCCCTCAGGCAAGAAGAGGATGAGACGTCTTTGCTGTGGAGAGTAAACGAGGGATTATGGCCTTGGGCAGAGATCTCATTCTTAATCTCTGTCCGAGGCTCTGCACTATTTTAGTATTCCTTTACGACAATAGTAGTAACAAAGAGTGAAAAAGATATCAGGAGAATTCACACTCGACAGCATAAGAGATATTAAGCTCTACCAGCCGAGGGCTGGTTATCGTTTCTCGGTTGACTCCCTTTTGCTCTTTAACTTTGTCAATCTCCAGAGGGCAAAGAAGATTGCGGATCTCGGTGCTGGAAGCGGCATTATAGGTATCCTGCTTGCCAAAAAATACAATGAATCAACAGTTTGTCTCTTTGAGATTCAGCCTGCTCTCTTCGAGAGTGCCAGAAGGAATATCGAGATAAATTCACTTCAGGAGCGGGTAGAGGCCTTGAATGTTGATATGAAGGAGATCCCTTCCCTATATCCTTCTTTAAGATCAAACTTTGATATTGTAGTATCAAATCCACCCTTCAGAAAGATAAGGTCAGGAAGGATCAATCCTGACAAAGAAAGGGCGATGGCTCGCCATGAGATTGCTATTGACCTTCAGGGTCTTGTTGCTGTATCAGAATTTCTTCTCAGGCCAGGGGGGAGACTCTTTATCATCTATCATCCTTC
>JBKBUA010000086.1:4517-6718 GCA_046290845.1 Thermodesulfovibrionales bacterium | reverse complement strand
TGACCTTCAGGGTCTTGTTGCTGTATCAGAATTTCTTCTCAGGCCAGGGGGGAGACTCTTTATCATCTATCATCCTTCACGCTTATCGGAAGTGGTTATGGTGTTCAGAAAGAAGGGGATTGAGGTCAAAAGGCTCCAGTTTATTCATTCAAAGATCTTTACCGAGGCAAAGATGGTTCTCGTCGAGGGTGTTAAGGGTGGAAAGACAGGGTTGAAGGTTGAGAAGCCTTTCTTTATATATAATGAAAACGGTGAATACTCGGAAGAGATGAGGGCTGTCTATGGTGATGGGTAATGGGTGAGGTGATGGAATACCCTTACCCATTACCTTACAATCTCACCTTTTTCTTAATGTGCTCCATGTATCAAGGCTGGAAGGCATCTTACACATACAAATTTCTCCTCTCCATCATGTACACAGTTTAGATAGACAAAGTTTTTATCGTTCCTTCCACAGACAAAACATTTTATCTCCATATTATCCCCCTGCCTCGTTTATCTCCTTCACAACCTTTTCTGGGTCAACATTGTGCATCATGGCACCAAAGGCTATTGACTCCATCTTTATGCCCGGGCATGTGAAGCAGCCATTTCCGAAATACTTCTCGATAACCTTTCTTGCCTCGGGGTCGCTGATAACATCTCCGATTACTGTATCCTTTGTTATCTTCTTATTTGCTGTCATTTTAAACCTCCTGTTTTGTTTCTGAGTTATCTTAACTTTAGCATGACTTTCCCTGCCATGATATTGCTCATATTATGCTATTGTCCTTTCACCTAAGAGGTCACCCTTAACGCCTATGATCACCTCTTTAAGGGGTATATCCTTTCCCGACCTCTTTATAGCCTCTCTGAGAACAGCGGTCATGCCGCCGCAGCAGGGCACCTCCATTCTCAGGCATGTCACGGTCTTCACAGACATATTAGAGAATATCTCTGTGAATTTTTCGACGTAATACATAGCGTCATCGAGTTTGGGACAACCAATAAGAACCTTTTTGTCGCCTAAAAATTTCCTGTGAAAATCATGAACTGCAAAACCTGTACAATCAGCTGCAACGAGTAGATCGGCATCATTCAGGAAAGGGGCCACTGTTCCAATCAGCTTTATCTGTATTGGCCAATGTGAGAGTCTCGGTGCGCCCTCGGTTGCACCCCTCGATATATCCCCTACTGTTGAACAGGATGGGCATTCTTCAATGTCTGTCTTTTTCATCATCCTTACCTCCTGTAATCTTTATATATAAATATAGATGTTATTAGGGGCTATACTCAATGATTTATATCATAAAAACGGTAATTAGTAAGGGGTGGCAAGGACTAATACCCAGTAAGTTTTCTCACCATTTATAATGCGTGAAGTTCCGACATCTTTAAACAGAGGATTCATAATGTTCTTACAGTGACCCTCGCTCTTCATCCAGGCACGAAAGATATCATCGGGGGTTTTATAGCCTTCTCCGATATTCTCGCCAAAGGCCTTCCATCTATAGCCTGCTGATCTTATCCTTTCGCCAGGGTCACTTCCATCTCGTCCGTTATGACTCAGCCTGTCCTCTTTAGCCATATCTGATGCATGTACAGAGGCTGCCTTTGCAAGCCTGTTATCCCATTTGAGTGGATTTGAGGGCCTGTAAAATCTTTCGCCACATACACCCCCAGAAGCCCGTTGTCTATTTAATATCTTTATAAGCCGTTTCATCATAATGTCTTCTCGGCTTTCTGCAAAAAGTGACAGGTTGAAAATAGATAATGCTATGAAGAATAGTGATATTGTGACAATGCATATAGTATTAGCAATCAAAAATCTTTTCATAACTTTGTACCCCGAGAGTGTATATGAGATTAATCATAGCATGAAAATCTTATTAAGATAGTATAATAAAACAGGAACGATAACTGCTAAAAGGAGGAAGAAATGGACAGATTCGTGAAAAACTTTATTATCATGAGTATTATTTATCTCGCTATTGCTTCGATACTCGGTCTTTTGATGCTCGGTCACACATCCTTATTGAGTCTTAAGTTTGTGCATTCCCATTTGATGATGCTCGGCTGGGTATCAATGATGATCTTTGGCGTAGGTTATCATATATTACCGAGATTTACAGGAAGACCCCTCATGTATCCAAAGATGGGGGAGTTGCATTTCTGGCTTGCAAATATAAGCCTTATTGGTATGCTTCTCTTTTATCTCTTAG
>JBKBUA010000086.1:2639-4417 GCA_046290845.1 Thermodesulfovibrionales bacterium | reverse complement strand
GTATCCAAAGATGGGGGAGTTGCATTTCTGGCTTGCAAATATAAGCCTTATTGGTATGCTTCTCTTTTATCTCTTAGATAGCCTTACCCAGGATGTTTCCATATTCAGAAGTATTTCTACTGTATTCGGGCTGATTCAGGCTATCTCTATATTTTTGTTCTTTTACAATATGCTTGCAACGATGCTTAAAAAAGAGGGCTAACAGAGGTTTTTAAGTTTATTAATATCCTTTATGATGATCTTGCCCTCTCTGTCTGAGACCATGCCGAGTCTTTTAAATTTGCTCATGGTTCTGATAGATGTTTCTACAGTTGTCCCGACCATCTCGGCAATATCCTGTTTCGTCAGCTTCATGTCAATCAATAAACCACCTTCTGTCTCTTTCCCTGTCTTGTCAGCGAGCTTAAGAAGAAGAGAGGCAATTCGGGCCTCGACACGTTCGAGAGCGATATTTTTTAGTGCCTCATGGGATTCCTTCATCCTATCGCTTAGTTGAAGTGCCATACAATACATGAGATTAGGAAATCTATCGAGGATCCTCATGAGATTGGATCGAGATATCTTTAAGAGTTCTGTGTCTTCCATGGCAATGGCATTGGCAGGATAGGGGAATCCCTTTATGACAGCAAGACCGCCAAAGAAATCCGTGGGTGAAATGATCTCGAGGATGATCTCTTTCCCCTCCTGAGAGAGTTTTGTTATCTTTACCTTTCCATTAAGGACTATATAAAACCAATCAGACGGATCTCCCTCTGAAAATATGACATCTTTTTTTTTGAACGAAACCTTGGTTATGTAAGGATGGATCTCTTTTATTTCTGAGGGGGTTAAGGCATTAAAGAGAGATATCTTACTCAGATCAACCATTTATCTTATTTCTTAATACCTTCTCTTGCAATTGCTACCTTTCCTGTCCTGACAAACTCCTTTATCCCGATAGGCTTCATGAGTTCAATAAAGGCCTCTATCTTTTTTTCATCTCCTGTAATCTCAATAGTATATGTCTTTTGGCTTGAATCAACAACCCTTCCCCTGAATATCTCTGTAAGGCTTAACACCTCTGCCTTATGCTCAGGTCGCGGTGTTACTTTAATAAGGACCATTTCCCTTTCTACATGGTCAAGCTCTGTCATATCGATGACCTTAATGACATCGATGAGTTTATTAAGCTGCTTCGTTATCTGCTCTATAACCCAGTCATCGCCTGTTGTAACTATCGTCATTACAGACATTTGAGGGTCTATTGTCTCTCCCACCGAAAGGCTCTCTATATTATATCCCCTTCCGCTGAAAAGACCTGCTACCCTTGAAAGAACACCGAACTTATTTTCGACGAGGACAGATATGGTATGTCTCATTTGACAGCCCTTAACCTCTTTTCTTTCTTTTCAGGTTCCTCAAAGAGCATATGGTCTATTGGCGCTCCAGCTGGAACCATAGGATAAACCTTTTCCTTCCAGTCCACGATAAAGTCCATGAAGACAGGCTTCTTCACCTTAAAGGACTCTTTGAGAACAGGCTCTACCTCTGATGGTTTTGTGGCTCTAAGACCAACTGCACCATAGGCCTCTGCAACAGCCACGAAGTCAGGAACAACATCGAGATGACTGTAAGAATATCGCTCATTATAAAAGAGTTCCTGCCACTGCCTGACCATCCCCAGATAATGATTGTTAAGTATAGCCACCTTAACAGGAAGTTTATTCACAACTGCTGTGGCAAGTTCCTGAATATTCATCTGGATACTACCATCTCCTGCTATATCGATTACGAGTTTA
>JBKBUA010000086.1:0-2541 GCA_046290845.1 Thermodesulfovibrionales bacterium | reverse complement strand
CTGTTCCTTTATCTCTTCCTTCAATATCTTATTCAGTACCGTGAGGACATTCTTTACATCTCCAACAATAGGTATGTCAACCCTGACATTCTTTCTTATCGAGGTAGGGTCTATATCAATATGGACTATCTTTGCGTGAGGTGCGAAGGCCTCGATCTTACCTGTGACCCTGTCATCGAAGCGCATCCCTATTGCTATCAATAAGTCAGATTCCTGAACCGCCCTATTGGCATAATAGGTGCCATGCATACCGAGCATGCCGAGGGAAAGATTATGGGTGCCAGGGAAACCTCCCAGTCCCATCAATGTCATCGTGACAGGAATCTCTGCATGTTCGGCAAGCTCTTTAAGCTCTTTGGAGGCGCCAGAGATAATTACACCACCACCTGCTATGATAACAGGCCTTTTAGCCTTTCCTATCTCAATTGCCGCCTGCTTTATCATCCACTTATTCCCCTCGTATGTGGGCCTGTAACTCCTTATGTCAATCTTCTCCGGCCAGATAAAATCGGTCTTTGAGGCGGTAACATCCTTTGGAAGATCTATCAGAACAGGACCAGGCCTACCTGTTGTTGCAATATGGAAAGCCTCTCTCAGTATCCTGCTTAAATCCCTTACATCCTTTACAAGATAATTGTATTTTGTACAGGGTCTTGTTATTCCAACTATGTCTGCTTCCTGAAAGGCATCGTTTCCAATGAGCATTGTGGGTACCTGACCTGACATTACAACTAAGGGCACTGAATCCATTGAGGCAGTGGCTATTCCTGTCACTGTATTCGTGGCCCCGGGGCCTGAGGTTACAAGCACAACACCCGGTTTACCAGTTGCCCTTGCATAACCATCGGCAGCATGCACTGCGCCCTGTTCATGCCTCGTGAGGATAAGTTTTATATCCTTCTCGTCATAGAGGAGGTCAAAGATGTTAAGAACCACACCGCCAGGATAACCGAAGATGTGCTTAACACCTTCTCTTTTAAGGCATTCTACTATGATCTCTGCACCTGATAATTTCATAGTTAATAATTTTAACAAAAATCTTTATTAAATGCAAAAAAATTAATCATCAAATTCTGTTTTCAATGTTCGATTCATAAGTTCTTCAACCGCTTCTGAGGGAGACTTGTCCTTATAGAGGACAAGATATACCTGTTCAACAATGGGCATTGGTACAATGTATCTTTTTGACAATTCGAAGGCAGACTCAGCAGTATCGATCCCTTCAACGACAGATCTCATGCCTGACAATATCTCTTTTAACCTCTCTCCCTGACCGAGTCTGTAACCGAGGGTGTAATTCCTCGAAAGGTTTGCCGTGCAGGTCAGGACGAGGTCACCGATACCGCTCAGGCCTGAAAAGGTTTTATCCTTTGCACCCATTGCCCTTCCAAGCCTCTTCATTTCTGACAGTCCCCTTGTTATCAGTGCTGCCCTTGCATTATACCCTAAACCAAGACCGTCTGAAATGCCTGCTGCAATAGCCATTACATTCTTGAGGGCTCCCCCGAGTTCTACACCAAGGATATCATCGTGGGTGTAAACCCTGAAATAAGGGGTATTAAAGATTTCCTGAAGTAGCAATGACAGGGCCTTGTCCTCTGAGGCTATTGTTACTGCAGTGGGAAGTTTCTTAATTACCTCTTTAGCAAAACTGGGGCCCGAAAGGACGGCTATCCTGTGACTGGTAAGTTCTCTTATTACAGATGAAATGGTAAGAAGGGAGCCCTTTTCGATCCCCTTTGATACACTTATAATGACCGCCTCTTTTCTGAGAAAGGGAATAGCATTTCCAATTATTCTTCTAACATGCTGCGATGGTACGGCACTTACGATAAACATGGCCTTACTTATTGCATTCTCGAGGTCATTTGTCACAATGATACTATCAGGTATTGAATAATCAGGAAGGTAAAGACTGTTGACCCTTTTTTCTCTTATCTCTTCAGCAAGTTCTTTTTCATAGACCCATAGGGAGACATCATAACCTCTCTCACTGAGCAGGCATGAGAGGGTTGTCCCCCAGCTACCAGCACCTATGACAGCTATGTAACTCATATAGTTGGATGCGTAAAATATAGCAGATGTGGAGATAGGAGTTCAATAGCGAGTGATAGGTGTATAATAAATTGGGATGAAAGAGAAGAAAAGGGTAGCTATTACCGTGGGTGATCCGGGTGGGGTCGGTCCCGAGATAGTGCTTAAGTCTATCAGCAGCCCTGAAATGGAAGGGCTATGTAAGTTTGTTGTGATTGGTGATAGCTCTGTCATTGAAGAGGCTATGAAATTGATGAACCTATCAATCGATCACGAAGCTGCTGAGTTCATTGATATGGGTATCATAAAGGATTCACTGTTTATCAGGAATAGGCCTTCTGCCACTAATGGTTTAGCCTCTGTTACATATCTCAAGAAGGCTACCGAACTTGCGCTGAATGGCTATGTTAATGCTATTGTAACAGCCCCCATATCAAAGGAGTCGTGGAAGATGGCCGGTTTCTCCTGGCCGGGGCATACAGAGATGCTTGCTGAACTAACGAGTAC
>JBKBUA010000085.1:4065-8905 GCA_046290845.1 Thermodesulfovibrionales bacterium | reverse complement strand
CTTGGCTTTATACCTGATGACCTGTCCTTTGATGCACTGGAGTTTTCTTATCATATAAGAAGAGAAGAGGCTGTAACAAGATATAAAGAACTTGAGAGATTTCCCTGGATTTCCTTTTCCGATGCCCATTTTCTTCAGGATATTGGCAAAAGGGTAACGGTACTTCAAATGGACGGTACATCTCTTGAACACATAAAAAGGGCATTAAGGGATAGAAAGGTTTCATGGTAGATTTATAGAGCATAGTCGAAATATTGAGCATAGCCGAAATATGGAAGACCTCTCTTTACATATACTTGATATAGCTGAGAATTCCCTCGCAGCAGGGGCAAACAGGATAGAAATTTATATAAGAGAATCGGATGATCAGCTTGTCCTCGAGGTGAGGGATAATGGTAGTGGGATGGATGAGGAACTCCTTAAGATGGTCTCTGACCCATTTTTTACAACAAAGACAGTAAGAAAGGTTGGTTTAGGCATCCCTTTACTCAAGCAGGCAGCCGAAGAATGTGGTGGCGAATTGACGATACATTCCGAGAAAGGGAAAGGGACAATCATTACCGCCAAATTCAGGCGTAGTCATATAGACCTGAAACCAATGGGAGACATTGGTGCAACCATAATGGTCCTTATAGCAGGCAATCCTGATATAGATATTGTTTTAGAGTATAATAAAGAAGGAAAAATTTACAGGTTTAACACAGAGGAGTTAAGGGCTGACCTTGAAGGGATGCCGATTAATCTGCCAGCTCTCTTAGGTATCATCAAAGAAGAGATTAATAAAGGGATAAGAAACATAAAAGGAGGGGGTAAATGAGTAGGCCAAAGATACTCGTTATCGATGATGAAGAGATTGTAAGGGTAAGTTGCAAGAAATGCCTTACCCCTGAGGGGTATGATGTGGATGTCGCTGCAAACGGGATTGAGGGTCTGGCAATGACAGAGAATAACAGGTATGATGTTATCCTTACAGACTTAAAAATGCCTGATATGGATGGAATGGAATTCCTTGCAAAAGTTAAGGAGAGACATCCTGATACAAAGGTTATTATGATAACAGGCTACAGCACCGTCGAACACGCCGTTAAGGCGATGAGAATGGGTGCTTACAATTACATAGAAAAACCCTTCACACCAGATGCGCTTATTGAGGCCGTTAAAGAGGCAATAACAGGCAAAAGAACCGGGGGTTAATGGAAAAAGGCAGAGTTCTTATTATTGACGATGACGAGATAATCAGAAAGAGTTGTGAAAAGGTGCTCTCGCCAGAGGGCTATATTGTCATTTCTGCTCAAAGCGGCAGGGAAGGGTTGAAACTTCTTTCAAACAAACCCTTTGATCTTGTCCTCACAGACCTCAGGATGCCTGATATGAATGGCATTGATGTCCTCAAAAAGGTCAAAGAGAAGGGACCTGACATAGAGGTTATAATCATAACCGGTTATGGAACCATAAAGTCCGCTATAGAGGCCATAAGATACGGTGCCTATGACTATGTGGAAAAGCCTTTTTCCCCGGAGGAGCTATTAAATGTCGTCAGGAGATCTCTCGAAAGAAGAAACCTTATACTGGAAAATACGAGGCTTAAGCAAGAGGTACAGTCTCTTTATAAAATTGAAAACATAGTAGGAAATTCAAAGGCAATTCAGAGGGTCTTTAACCTTATTGCCACAGTGGCATCAACAGAAAGCACGGTACTCATAACAGGCGAAAGCGGAACAGGAAAGGAACTCGTTGCGAGGGCAATCCATTACAACAGCCCGAGAAGGGAAGGCCCATTTATAGTTGTTGACTGTGGCACAATCCCTGATAATCTTATGGAGGCGGAACTCTTTGGATATACGAAAGGCGCCTTTACAGGGGCAACAGAAACGCAGAAGGGACTTATCGAAACCGCTAAGAAGGGAAGTCTCTTCTTCGACGAGATAGGGAACCTTAATCTCCATCTCCAGGCTAAATTATTGAGGCTTATTCAGGAGAGGGAATTCAGGATGGTTGGTGGTAGAGAATTAGTTAAAGCCGATATAAGGATAATAGCAGCCACAAATAAGGACCTTCTATCACTCGTAAAAGAAGGAAGCTTCAGGGAAGACCTCTTTTATAGATTAAATGTCTTCCCGATATATATGCCCCCGCTCAGGGAAAGAAAAGAGGACATACCTGCCCTATCTGATCACTTCCTGAAAAAATATAACAAAGAGTCAGGCAAAAATGTTACAAGCATATCAGCAGAGGCAATGAAGAAATTGTTTCTCTATGACTGGCCTGGAAATATCAGGGAACTCGAGAACGTTATTCACCGTGCCCTGATACTTTCCCGCGGAGATACATTGAGGTCAGAAGATATTATCATCTCAGGGATAGAGGATGTAAAAATACCGAAAAACCTCAGGGAGTTAAAGGAGACAAAAAAGAGACTGAAGGCCCGTTCCATTGAGGGCATTGAGCGGTCTTTTATACTCGATGCCTTAAGCAGAAATCACTGGAACATATCGAGGGCAGCCGAAGAGGTTGGTATGCAAAGGACAAACTTCCACTCATTAATGAGGAAATACGGAATCAGAAAATAGCGGTTGTTGAGCTATATTATCGCTTTCCCGGGATTCAAGATACCTTTTGGGTCGAAGACACCTTTAATCCCCCTCATCAGGGAAAGCTCTTTCTCCTTAATCTCCATCTTGATATACGGTATCTTTGTAATACCTATGCCATGTTCACCTGAGATAGTCCCTCCGAGGGAAAGGGTCAACTCGAAGATATCCTTTAGGGCAGCCTGACCTTTTCTGTATTCCTCTTCATTTCCTTTATCAACCATAATATTCACATGGATATTGCCGTCCCCGGCATGTCCAAAATTCACGATCTTTAACCCTGTCTTCTCTGAGATTTTCCCGAGGCCATCGATCATATCAGGTATCCTGTTTCTCGGCACCACAATATCCTGATTAATCTTATGAGGACTGATATGGTACAGGGCAGGAGATAAAGAACGTCTTGCCTCCCATAGTTTATCCCTGGCATCCTCGTCCTCAGCTACCTTTACATCAGAGCCAAGTTTATGGAGTAAATCGACCACCTTCTCAGCCTCTTTCCTTATTGTGCTTACAGGGCCATCAATCTCTATCAGAAGGAGCGCCTCTGTGTCATCAGGCAGTCCGAGGGGATGAAATTTTTCCGCAGCCTTAATCGCCTCCCTGTCCATAAATTCAAGGGTCCTCGGTATAATCCTTGAAGAGATGATGGATGAGACAGCCCTTCCCGCCAGTTGGAGGTCGTTAAAAAGGGCAAGGAGGGTTATCACATCCTCAGGCAGAGGAAGCAACCTGAGCCTTATCTTTGTTATGACCGCAAGGGTACCTTCAGAGCCTACAAGAAGTCTCGTTAGGTCATAGCCAACAACACCCTTATGGGTCTTAACGCCTGTGTTAATGAGGCTTCCGTCGGGTAGCACCGCCTCTAACCCCATGACATAATCCCTCGTTACCCCGTATTTCAATGCCCTGGGGCCTCCAGCATTCTCAGCAACATTTCCACCTAAGGTGCAAAAATTCATACTCGCTGGATCAGGGGGATAAAATAAGCCCTCTTTTTCAATCTCTTTTTGAAATCTTCCATTAATGATACCAGGCTCAACGAGGGCTGTCATATTTTCCTTGTCAAAATCGATTATACTGTTCATCCTTTCCAGACTTATGACAAGACAACCCCTTAAGGGTATGGAGCCTCCTGTCATTCCTGTGCCAGCCCCCCGTGGAACAATGGTCAGGTTGTTTTCATGGGCATACCTCATTATCCTTATGACCTCTTCAGTTGTTTTTGGCCAGAGGACAGCAAATGGCTCTGGTTCGGCGTACTCACCAACCTTTACGCCACTTGCATCAAAACTGTAACAGATGAGGTCTTCAGGTTCTGTTGAGATTTTTATGCCCGAGAGTTGTGAGTACATACGATTACAGGATTCACGATTCAGGATTCAGGATACACGATAAAAACATGTATCTTGCATCTTGCATCTTGATTTTACGCAATATCTGCATTAGTGTTTAAACTTCTGAAAGCCGCATGGATATTACCTTTGAGACCCCTGGCTCTTCCATTGTAATCCCGTAAAGATAATCTCCTGCCTCCATTGTAACCCTGTTATGGGTGATTACAATAAACTGTATCTGCGAGGATAATTTTTTCAGCAGGTCCGAGAATCTTTCGATATTAGAATCATCGAGGGCAGCGTCAACCTCATCGAGAATACATACAGGAGAAGGTTTTATGAGAAACCCTGCAAAGAGAAGAGCTATGGCTGTAAGGGCCTTTTCCCCTCCAGAAAGTAGGTTTATATTCTGTATTTTTTTGCCAGGTGGCTGAACAATAATATCTATACCTGATTCTAAGATATTATTCTCATCTGTAAGGACAAGCCCTGCCTTTCCGCTTCCAAAGAGTTTTAAGAATACCTCTGAAAATTTGAGATTCA
The DNA here is from genome assembly GCA_046290845.1 of Thermodesulfovibrionales bacterium. Taxonomy (GTDB): domain Bacteria; phylum Nitrospirota; class Thermodesulfovibrionia; order Thermodesulfovibrionales; family UBA9159; genus JBBIPQ01. The sequence goes on along the minus strand of JBKBUA010000085.1, from coordinate 4,434 downwards.
GTTGCTCAAAGGCTTCTCTCAGTTTCTTGCGGGTTGTACTGTTTATCCTCGTTATAGCCTCTTCTAATTCAGCTATAGACTTATTAAGGTCTTCCTGCTGCTCAATCAAAAAGGAATATCTGTTTTTGAGTTCCTCATATTCCTCGAGTGTCCCTAAATTCACAGGTCCAAGTTCCTGTATCTTAGTCCTAAGTTCCTTCAGCCTATCCTCATCCCCATCTTCAACAGGGCCTGCCTCAATTGTGGATATATCAACATCATAATGCATCTTAATGGAACTTTGGATATTTTCCAGCCTGAGCCTCAATTCGGTTGCAAGGATGTCCATCTCGTTTATTGAGGAAACCACTTCATCCACCTTTGATCTCA
>JBKBUA010000085.1:0-3968 GCA_046290845.1 Thermodesulfovibrionales bacterium | reverse complement strand
TAGGGAACGGGACTGGTGTTCGAGGTCTTTAATATCGTCTGATTCTTTCCTTATTTCTTCTCTCCGCTCGTTGATCTCCCTTCTGATTGAGTCAGCCTTAATAGCAATTTCCTTCAAACCTTCTTCCTTTTCTGCTATATTGAGATTACATTGATTTATCCTATTTAATACCCTTTCCCTTTCCTCTTTGAATCCCCCTCTTCTTTTTATAAGATCATCAATAATCCCAGAAAGGGATTCTCTTTCTTTCCTTATTGAATCGAGTTTCTCCTTGCAGGAGTTCAGGGATAATCGAAGATCTGTCATGAATGCCCTTTCCTGTTCAATACTTACCTTAACCCGCCCTATCTCTTCTTGCATCCCCGAAAGACCTGCCTCGGCCTCCTCTTTTTTCATGTTAAGACTCTTTAACTCACTCTCAATTGATGAAACAACATCCCTCAGCGAATTTATCTCTTTGGTAACCTCATCGAATTCTGTATTAAGGTGAGACAATTTCCTCTGAATCCTTTTCTTCTCTTCCTCCTGTGTTTCGAGGGTTAATCTCAGCAGGGAGATATCCTTTTCTGCATTCACAATCAATGAATCAATCTCTTTCATGAGTTTTCTGTCATTATTGAGGTTCGTTTCAATTTGACTAAACTCTCTTTCCTTATTCCCAATCGTTTCTTTAATAACCTTACTCCTGTTTTCGAGTTCTCTTATCTCCCTTTTCCTTCTCAATATCCCTCTGCCCTCACCAATCGTAACGGTGCCGCCAGGCTCGATGACATCTCCATCAGGGGTCACAAGGGTAAAGGGACGAAGGGGTGAAGGAGTGAAGGGTAAATCTGATAGATCTTTAATAATCAAGATATTACTCAGGAGCCTTTCCAATAGAGGGGCAAGGTCTTCTCTTCCTTCCTGGAGCTTGACAAAATCCATAGCTCTCCCGACTATCTTGCTATCTTCAGGAAAGGGCAACAAATCAATCTCGGGCAGATCCAGAGGTAAGAAAGATGTTCTTTTCATCCCCCTGAGGTCAGACATTGCCCTTAATATATCCTCTGAGGATCTGACGATAAGGGCCTTTATCTTTTCGGAAAGGACGTTTTCTATCGCCTTTTCATAAGATTCTTCTACCTCGATAACATCGGCAACAGTTGATATGACATGCAGAAAATCACTGATCGCATCTATCTGGATCTCCTCATGAATCATCTCCTTAAGAGAGTGAAGTCTCGATACGGAAGATGCCAATTCCTCCCTCAAACGGGCTATCTCTGTCCTTAAATTCTCCAGTGTTAGAGAATTTGTATTTACGAATGAAGTAAGTTCCTCTTTCTCTTTCTTCTTTTTATGTAATTCCGTCTCCTTAAGACCGAGTAAAGTTTCTGTTTCCTTTATCTTTGCCTCGATATCGGAGAGGCTATTTGAGGAGACCTCCCTGTCCTTCAATATCGCCTGTTCTCTTTTTTCAAGATTCTCTTTTATAGTCATGGTTCGAGCCATGTCATTCCTTATGCGGCTTATGTCCTCGGCAATCCTGAATATCTCCTTCCTTTTTGCCTCAATCTCTTCTTCTCTATCAGAGATGGTTTCTTCAATATCTCTCACAGAGTTCGATTTTTCCCTCAATAAATCTCTCAATCCATCCATCTCGATGCTGATTGATCCTTCTATTCGGGAAAGTTCCTCTTTTCTTCTCTCGGATTCAGAGATCTTTGCCTCGACTTCTACCTCTTGAGCAGAAAGCCTTGTGAGATACTCATTTAGGCTGTTTGTCTCTGTCCTAAAAACAGCAACGGACCTTTCAATTTCTGCAATCTCCCTTTCGGTCCGAGATAGCTCGGATACTATTCCCTCGAGAAACTTTTCTTTATCGACAAGTCCTATCTTTTTTGTTTCTATGTCATTTTCTATCCTGTTTAATTCAGACCTTAGCAGAGCCTCTTCTTCTTTACGGTCCTTAAGTCTTGATAAGGTCTCATCGAGATTGTCCTTCAGGCTGCTGTAATCCCTTTTTGCTATCTTCAATTCAAGATCCCTAATCTCTGATGATAGTCTCTTGAATCTTTCCGCCTTTTTCACCTGTCTGTCCAGGGAGTTTATCTGCCTCTTTACCTCAATGATAATGTCGTTTATCCTCTGGAGGTTCTGCCTCGATAGCTCCAATTTGGAAAGGGCCTCGGTCTTTCTCACTTTATACTTCATCACGCCTGCTACCTCTTCTATTAGGAACCTTCTGTCCTGAGGTTTTGAATTCAGTATATCTACAATCCTGCCCTGCTCAAGGATCGAATAGCTCTTAACCTCAAGGCCTGAATCAAGAAAAAGATCCCTTATATCCTTTAATCTGCACTGTCTCTTATTTATGAGGTATTCACTTTCTCCTGACCTGTAAAGTCTCCTCGTAACAACAGTGACATTCCTTCCATCGCCATTTCCGCCCTCAGGCACATCAAAAAAAAGGTATAGATTGACCTCTGCCATACCCCTCGGCTTCTTGGTTGCAGAGCCCGCAAAGATAACCTCCTCCATCTTATCCCCTCTCAGGCTCTTTGCGCTCTGTTCGCCCAGGACCCATCGGAAGGAATCGACGATATTGCTCTTTCCTGCCCCGTTAGGCCCCACTATGCAGGTTATGCCGGGATGGAGATGAAATATCGTTTTCTCCGCAAAGGACTTGAAACCTATGAGTTCTATCTTTTCGACTTGCATTGAATCAGTATAACCTTAAGTTATAGATTTGTTCAATCCTGTGGAGGCAATAATATTTTTAACTAATTCTCACCTAACCGCTGATCAAGATCTTGTTGAATGAAGGTTGTTTTATCTGCGCCAGGTAAGCCACATACGAAGGTGGTCTTCAGGGAAAGTTATCCCCCTTTACCCTTGTTATTCCTGTAATTCTTAATCAACTCCCTGAAAGAATTATTCTTTGCACTTGAATAGTTCTTTTGCAAGTCCTTCATAAGGCTCATATCGAGACGCCCGTCTTTGACCAGGTCATCGAGGTCAAAATACTTGAGGTCTTCAGGGCTCAGGGCACTTATCCATGGTTCTATCTCTACCTGTCCATCCTTCATAAGTGGAGATAGTTGCCTGTAAAAATCTTCGAGGCATCTTCCTAAATATCCACCACCGAGAATTATTCTGTCAGGATTTACTGTCTTAATAAAACTGAGGAGAATGTCCTTTGATTCACGAGAAAGCATGCCCCTGTTTGGCTTTTCTGAATAAAGGTATAGAGTAGCTTTTGAGTCATTGCTGACTTCATTAATATATCTCGCAAATTCATCCTCACCGTATCTATATTTGTAACCCATATATTCCCTGTAGTTACCTGGAAGAACGAGCAAGATGAGACGGTTTCTTGTAGAGGTTATCTCGAGGAAGTCCCTTAAGGCCCTTTCCTGTTCTCTCAAAAAAAGATCTGTTCGCGTATAGGCATACCTTTCGATAAAGGTATTTATTTCCTTAACATCAGAAGAAAGGGCAGGGTCCTCATGGAAAAAGAAATAATAGGCAGGATGGACTATTATATACATCACGCCATCGTCCAGATAATCCCTGAACCTTTTGTAATCACTTTGAGGTATATCCTCAAGAGACTTAAGTAATATTCGCTGAGATGCGATCATTCGCCATTGAGGATGCCTCTCGATAGTTTTATTCCTCGTTTCTATCGATGTTTTAATAATTTCTAAATCAGGTATCTTTTTTGGATAATAGAAGCTCACAGGAATTGCAGCTCTTGAGGCACATCCTGATAATATCCCTATAATAAGGGCTATAATGAGTCCCTTTATACCCATCGGGCAATTATACCAGTTACAGGCATATCAATTTCAAGCATATTGACCATCTTTCCTTTTATTTCTAAGTAATTTGGGCATAATCAAAAGCGTCCGTATTTCCTCAAAATAAAATCTCTTCGAAATAGATATAGGATTATATACTGAATCCCATTGATAGATTGAGCGCCA
>JBKBUA010000084.1:0-9065 GCA_046290845.1 Thermodesulfovibrionales bacterium | reverse complement strand
GTCCTCATATCTATTTCCTTTCTTCAGCCTTCAGCCTTCAGCCTGTCTTCTCCTTCACCTTCATCACAAGATAATAAAACAAGGGTATAAAATATATGCCTATTAATGTTGCAAAGAGCATCCCTGCCACAACAGTTGTTCCTATTATATGCCTGCTGTTTGCACCTGCTCCTGTGCTTAATGCTAATGGCAATGCCCCAGCAATAAAGGCAAAGGAGGTCATGACAATTGGCCTGTATCTTATCCTTGATGCCTCGACAGTTGCCTCAATAAGTGGCATCTTTAATCTCTTTAGCCTTTCTTCTGCAAACTCAACTATGAGTATTGCATTCTTTGCAGAAAGCCCTATCAATGTAATGAGTCCTACCTGAAAGTATATGTCATTCTCAAGACCCCTGAGCAGAAGTCCCAGTGCAGCACCAAAGACTGCAAAAGGCACAGAAAGAATGATTGCCAGAGGTGCCATCCAGCTTTCATAAAGGGCAACGAGTATCAAAAAGACAAAGACCATTGCATAGATCAAAGCCACATTTCCCTTTTCCTGAACCCTTATCTCCTGAAATGAAGTGCCTGCCCAGGAGATAGAGTATCCCGGAGGCAATACCTCTCTTGCAACCTTTGATATTGCCTTAATTGCATCACCAGATGTAAAGCCTGGTTTTGGCTCACCTGTCACTTTGGCTGAGGGAAACATATTGAACCTCTCAATTACCATTGCATCCGCAGTTCGCTCAATTGAGACCAGGGAACTGAGGGGGACTAAATTTCCACCTCTTGATTTTACAAATACAAGTCCATAATCCTTTAGGTCATCCCTGTATTCACCCATTGACTGTAAATTGACATGGAATACCCTTCCATAAAGATTGAAGTCATTTATATAGGCACTGCCAAAGGTCATTGAAAGGGTGCTGTATATATCACTTATCTCAACTCCGAGTGCCTTTGCCTTTTCCCTGTCAACCTTAACGGTGTAGTAGGGGACATTTGTATTGAGTGTAGTCCTTACAGACATGAGTTCAGGTCTCTGATTTGCCTTCCCAACAAGTTCCGCGACATACCTGCTTAACTCGTGAATTGAGCCACCTGTCCTGTCCTGAACATATAGTTCAAAGCCACCTGTTGTGCTCATTCCCATTATGGGTGGTGGATTTACTGCAAAAACAAGGGCATCCCTGTTCTGCATGAACTGTCCCATAAACCTTCCAACAAGTGCCATTGATAACTGTTCCTTCTTTTTTCTCTCTGACCACTCCTTGAGTCTTACCCATCCCACTCCTGCATCTGTCCTGAAGGCAAAGGACTGGAGGTCAAGCCCTGATACAGCGACCCACTCCTGAACCTCTGGTGTCTTTGAGAATATCCCTTCAATCTCGTGAATAACATCCTGTGTCCTCTGAAGGGATGAGGCTGGCGGAAGATAGGTAAAGAACAGGACAGCGCTTTTATCCTCTAAAGGTACAAGGGCTGTAGGTAGTCTTTTTATCACAATATAGGTTGCAAGGAGCATGACCACAAAAATAATCACATTTATAAAAGCAAGCCTTATAACAACCCTTACTCCTTTAACAAAACCAGTCCTTGTGATCTCGAAGAAATCTTGAAAGAGCCTGATGGGTAACACAGGTTTTTTCTCATGACCCTTCAAAAAAATCGAACATAGGGCAGGTGTAAGGGTTAATGCAACTATTCCAGAAAGTATTACAGATATGGCAATGGTAATAGCAAACTGCTGATAGAGTTTCCCGCTGAACCCACCAACAAAGGAGGCAGGAACAAAGACGGCTGAAAGAACAAGGACAATCGCAACAACAGGTGCTGTTATCTCTTGCATTGCCTTGATAGTAGCCTCTTTTGGTGGTAAGTTCTGTTCCCTCATTATCCTTTCAACATTCTCAATAACGATAATTGCATCATCAACCACAAGACCAATAGCGAGAATCAGCCCGAAGAGGGTTAAAAGATTAATGGAGAATCCAAAGGCATAAAGACCTGCAAAGGTTCCAATGATTGACACAGGAATGGCGAGTACAGGTATTATCGTTGCTCTTAAGTTACCGAGAAAGAGATATACAACAAAGACAACGAGCACAATAGCAAGACCGAGGGTAAAGAGGACCTCCTTTATTGATTCCCTCACAAATACAGTTGGGTCAAAGGGTATGTGATATTTTATATCCGATGGAAATTCCTTTGAAAGCTCTTTAAGAAGGCTGTCAAGACTGTCTGAGACATCAAGGGCATTTGCACCAGGTGAAAGGAATATTCCTACAGGTATGGCAGGCTGTCCCTTATAAAAGGAATTCCTGTTGAATGTCTCTGATGATAAAAACACTGATGCGACATCCCTGAGCCTCAAAGACGAGCCATCAGGGTTTGAGCGTATGATAATATCTTCAAATTCTCTTACTGTCTCAAACCTCCTCTCACCCTTTATTGAATAAGAAAAAACCTGTGGTGCACTCAATGGCTCCTGTGCCATTCCACCTGCTGCAAACTGCTCATTCTGGCTTGCTACAGCACTGTAGACATCAAGAGGTGTAAGGCCAAGTTTTGCGAGCTTGTCTGGCTTTATCCATATCCTTATGGAATACCTCTTTTCATCGAATACTATGGCATCACCGACACCGGGTATCCTTTTAATGTCATCAAGGACATTGATGATAATATAATTTGATAGTGATACCATGTCCCTCTTATTACCCTCTGATACAAAGGCAATTACCTTAAGAAGATCAGGTGTCCTCTCCCTGACCTGAAGCCCCTGCCTTCTAACTGCCTCTGGAAGCTTGCTGAGGGCAGTCTGGACACGATTATTCACATCCATCTTTGCAACATTTGAATCAGTGCCAACCTCAAAGAATATGCTCATATTGAGAATGCCGCTTGATGATGCAGTGCTTGTCATGTAGAGCATGTTTTCCACACCATTTATCGCCTCCTCAAGGGGTGCTGCCACGGTCTTTCCGAGTGTCTCTGCATCTGCACCAGGATATATAGCAGTGACAGTTATCTGTGGTGGTGTGAGTGTAGGATACTCCTTAACAGGAAGGGCCCTTATGGATAGTATCCCTGCAATAATTATTATTATCGCAATTACTGCGGCAAACCTCGGTCTGTCTATAAAGAATCGTGAAATCACCTATTCACCACTTCACCAATCTTCACTGGCATCTCAGGCCTCAGTTTCATGAGATTATCTATTATCACCATATCACCAGGCCTTAAACCCTCATCAACAATAAAATCCCCTCCTGCCTTATCACTGAGTTTGATATTTTTCATGACAGCCTTTCCATTCTCAACCACATAAACTGCTGGACCGAGGGGGGTCTGAAGCACAGCCTTCTGGGGAATGACGATTGCACCCTTTCTCTGAAGACCCCTTATTATGACCCTTACAAACTGTCCTGGCAGGAGCGATTTCTCAGGATTTGGAAACACTGCCCTCACGCTTACAGATGATGTCTTCTCATCTATAACTGAATCAATAAAGTCAATCTGACCCCTGTGCTTATAGGGCTTATCCTCAATCAATATATAGACTGAATGGGTATTTTTCTTATTCTCCTGCAACCTGAGGCCTTCAGCCTTAAGCCTGATAAGGTCTGTATCAGGGATAGCAAATTCTACATATATGGGATCAATCTCTGTAATTGTTACAAGTGCAGTATTAGGGTTTACCATATTGCCAGTATCAACAAGTCTTGTTCCGGTAATTCCACTTACCTGGGCTTTTACATCTGTATATTTCAGATTTATCTCTGCCTGTTTGAGTCTTGCCCTTGCTGTCTCAAGCATTGCCTTTGCCTGTTCATAGGCAGAGAGTGCAGCATCCCTCTGCTGCTCACTGGCAACCCTGTCCTCATAAGATGCCTTTATCCTCTGCCAGTCCCTCTCAGCCCTGTTCAGCTCAGCCATTGCCTGCTCCACCTGTGCCCTTGCAGAGTCATACTCTGCCTGATAAATATCAGGTTCTATCTTAAAAAGGATGTCATCTTTATTGACAAACTGGCCTTCTCTAAAATATCTATCCTTTAATATCCCTCCAACCCTTGCTACAACATTTACCCTTGATATACTCTTCGTCCTTCCAGGATACTGAAGCTCAAAAGAAACCGACTTTGCACCTGCCACTTTATATGTCTTTACCACAATCGCCTGAGGCTGTTTCCTTTGATCCTGCCCTTCGGCATGTGTCATGGAAAAGAGAAAAATTAAAGCAATGAAAATCGAAAAATACCTTTTAGTCATGCTTACCACCTCCATCGATTCCTTTGGAAGCCTAAGATTATCTCTCTCCTTCTCAGTTCGGCTTGTGACCTTGATAGCTCAGCATCTGCCTCAGAAGATTTCATGATCATAGATACCTTCATCGCTTAGTCCCTTCAGAGAATATCCTGATAAACTCTTGTATGGTCTTTTCCCTGTCATCACCCTTAAACTTCCTTCTCATCTTAAATTCCTGGGCATTGAAGTAAGAAAAGAACATTCCGAAGAAAGCCCTCGCACCCATATCAGCATCGAATTCACTTAATATCCCTTTTCCCTGCATTTCCTCAAAGTAAGAGGCGAGTGTCCTTATTACCTCGTCGATGAGGGAGTTATAGACCTTTTGCATCTGTTCAGGATATCTATGTATCTCCGACTGCATTATCCTTATCATGTCCTTTCTTAAAAAGAGGTTATCGAGGAATTTTCTCGCAATTGCAGTTAGGGCGTCCTCATAGGATAGTTGTTTTATTTCAGGCAGGAGGTTCTTCAGTGCCGGCAAAAATGAATATCTACTTATAACCTCCTCGAAGAGGTTTTCCTTTGTAGGGAAGTGCCTGAAAAGAGTAATTTCGGCTATTCCTGCCTCTTTTGCTATCTCCTTTGTAGTGGCACCAATAAAACCCTTTTCCGAGAATAGCTTAAGACCTGCCTCGAGTATCTTCTGCCTCGTCAATTCCTTCTTCATGATTGTTAGCACTTACTAACATATATTAGATCGTGAGATTTTGTCAAGGGCGGTGTTTTGCCTCTTCCCAGAGACTGTCCATCTCTTCTAAGGTCATGTCCGAGAGGTTTCTACCCGATTCAGCCGCCTTCATCTCAATGTATCTAAATCGGGAGATAAACTTGCTAATAGTCTTTCTCAATGCATCCTCGGGATTCACACCAACAAATCTCGATATATTGACGAGGACAAAAAATATGTCTCCAAGTTCGTCCTCTATTGCTGCCTGATCCTGTTTATCAAGGGCCTCTTTAAATTCTTTAATTTCCTCATCGAGTTTCTTAAGGACATCCTCGACCCTCTCCCAGTCAAAACCAACCCTTGCTGCCCTTGCCTGAATCCTGTGTGCCCTAAGGAGTGACGGGAGTTCTTTGGGGATACCCTCGAGTATGGATTCCCTGATCTTGCCCTCCTCTTTCTTTCTCTCTTCCCATTGCCTCAGAACCTCCTCTGAGGTCTCGAACCTTTCCTCGCCAAAGACATGGGGATGACGGGCTATCATCTTATCAGAGATCTTTCTGATCACATCCTGGATATTGAATTCTCCTTTTTCCTCAGCGACCCTGCTATGGAAGATTATCTGAAAGAGAAGATCGCCTAATTCTTCCTTTATCTTCTCAGGGTCTTCCTCATCTATTGCCTCGAGAACCTCATAGGTCTCTTCAACGAGAAAGGGCTTCAGGGACTCCCTTGTTTGCTCCTTATCCCAGGGACATCCTTTCTCACCCCTCAGAGAGGCCATTATCTCAATGAGCCTTTCAAAATCCTTACTCATGTCACATTTTAACACAAATTAGGCTTAAGGCTTTAGGTTACAGTGCGACAGAGCGACCGTGCGACAGGCTGAAAGATACAAGATACAGGATACAAAATAGTATCTGGTATCTGGAATCCGGTATCCCTTCAGCCTACCGCCTATCGCCTATCGCCTTCAGCCTGATGCCTTCAGCCTGATGCCTTCAGCGATAGAAATGGTTATAATATAGCTGAAAGGCTGAAATTATCGGATTATTAAATCAGGAGGTCATTATGCCAGAGGAGCATTCCTTTGATATTGTTTGCGAGGTTAACATGCAGGAGGTTACGAATGCTGTTGATCAGGCAATGAAGGAGATAAGGCAGCGATTTGACTTCAAGGGCAGTAAGAGCAATATTGAACTCGATAAGGGGAAAGGGACTATCACATTACTTTCTGATGATGAGCAAAAACTTAAGAGTGTAATTGACATCTTACAATCAAAGCTCGTTAAGAGGGGTGTCTCCCTTAAGGCACTGAGTTATGGAAAGATTGAAGAGGCAGCAGGCGGGACAGTGAGGCAGGTCATTACACTACAGCAAGGGATACCGCAGGAAAAGGCAAAGGAGATAGTTAAGATTATTAAGGATATGAAGCTTAAGGTGAGTGCAGAAATCCAGAAGGATCAGGTCAGGGTAAAGGGAAAGAAGATAGACGACCTTCAGGCTATCATTTCAAAACTCAAAGAGAAAGACTTCGGAATACATATTCAGTTTACGAACTACAGGTAATGCCTGTCTCTTATCTCTACATCCATATCCCCTTCTGTCTTAGAAAATGCCTTTACTGTGACTTTTTATCCATCCCCTTTGATCAGTCCGTGGAAGAGAAATACATAGATACCCTCATAAAAGAGATCGAGCTAAAAAGGCATAATCTCGGCAGGTTAAAAACCATATACATTGGAGGAGGGACACCAACAGTCCTTTCTATTAATGGCCTTTATAGATTATGCCAGAAACTAAAGGATATCCCGTGGTCTGAAGACATAGAGATCACGATTGAGGCTAATCCAGGAACTATTGACAGCCAAAAGATAAGGACCCTTAAGGAATTTGGCGTTAATCGATTTAGTCTTGGTATTCAGTCCTTTATTGACAGAGAACTCGAACTCCTTGGAAGAATTCACAACTCTTGCGAGGGAATAAGAGCCATAAAACTTATCAAGGATGAAAGCGTAAAAAACCTTTCCATTGACCTTATCTATGGGATTCCAGGCCAATCAATCACTGACTGGCAGTACAATCTCTCGAGAGCGATTGAATATTCACCGGAGCATATATCTACCTATGAGTTGACCCCGGAAAAGGAGACACCTCTTTATGACTTAATCACAGAAGGAAGATTCAAAAAGCCCGATGAAGATAGGATAATCGATATGTATTATCACACAATAGAAAGACTGAATGGAGCAGGCTACATACACTATGAGATATCAAACTTTGCTAAAGATGGTTTTCAATGCAGGCATAACCTTAATTACTGGGATCGCGGGGAATACATTGGTGTTGGTGCAGGAGCCCATAGCTTTGAGGATGAGATAAGAAGGGTGAATCTAAGGGATGTGAGAAGATATATAGACACAGTAAAAAAAGGATTATCCCCTTACGAGGAAGAGACAGTGATTAGCAAGACAGAAGCATTAAAGGAATACCTATTCCTCGGCCTTAGAAAGAGAGAAGGAATCGATGCCGGAGCAATCAAAGAGAGATTTAAGATTGACATAATCACAGCCTCATCAGATCTTATCAGCAATGGTCTCCTCGAGGTGAAGGGAGATTCTTTGAGATTAACCAGTAGAGGGATCACCTTATCAAACTTAATAATAGTAAGGCTCTTTGAAACCCTCGGTTTATAATCAGAGGACCTCAAGGATCGCACACTTAAGGTACTCTGTCTCGGGCATCGAAAGAAGCACAGGATGGTCCTTTGCCTGGGACCTCATCTCTATCAGTCTAAATCTCCTTCCAGCATCCCTTGCAGCAGCCCTCAGGATATCGAGAAAGGCCTCCCTCGATATATGATGGGAGCAAGAGGATGTGGCTATAAGGCCTCCCTCGTTAAGAAGCCTCATTGCGCTGGCATTTATCTTTCTGTATGCCTTTGCAGCCTCCCTGATCTTCTCCCTGCTCTTAACAAATGCTGGTGGGTCCAGGACGATAAAGTCATATCTGCTGCCATTCTTAACCTCACCCTCGATAAAATCAAAGACATCGGCCTTCAAGAATCTGCATCTATTGGAAAGTTTGTTCAGTTCTGCATTCTTAGTCGAGATTTCAATCGCATAATCAGATTCATCAACACCAATCACATCAGCACCACAGGCAGCCATATGAATTGCCCATGCCCCCGAATAACAGAAAAGGTCAAGCCCCTTCCCTTTATTTATCAGCTTTCTGAAGGCGATTCTGTTTTCACGCTGGTCGAGGAAAAAGCCTGTCTTCTGACCTGAAAGAGTATCTACATAGAATGACAGTTCGGCCTCTTTAATCACGACCTCAGTAACTTCACCCTTTATAATCCCCTTTTCGAGCGCCAGACCTTCGAGTCTCCTGAAGGGACTATCATTCCGCAGTACTATACTTGCAGGATGGAAAAGTTCATCGAGAACATCGACTATAACATCCTTCAATCTCTCCATGCCTGCCGTGAGGGTCTGTAAGACAATAACATCATTGTATTTATCAACTATCAATCCCGGCAGGAGGTCACCCTCGCTATATACAACTCTGAAGGAGTCCGAATCCGGGTATAATCTCTTCCTGTAATCCAGCGCCTTTTTTATCCTTTCCCTTAGAAAATCCTTATCAATCTTCATCGTGAGTCCCGCCATGGCGGGATCGAACCGATCTGTTTCATTTGAAAGGAGTCTTATGGCGATAAGGGAGTGAGGATTTATATATCCTGTGCCGAGGATATGTCCAGCCCTGTCAGAGACCTCGACAATCTCACCAGGTTCAAACCTTTTAAGGCTACCGAGGATCTCGTTAGAGAAAACCCACAGGTGACCTGAGAGGATGCGACTGCTTCGTTTTAATTGAACCTTTTGTTCATTCACACATTAAACCTGAAATTGATTATATCCCCGTCCCTGACCTCGTATGTCTTTCCCTCGAGCCTGAGAAGCCCCTTTTCACGGGCAACAGCCATGCTCCCACAACTGATAAAATCATCAAAGCCGATCACCTCTGCCCTTATGAAACCCTTTTCGATGTCAGAGTGAATTTTACCTGCTGCCTTCTGTGCAATTGTTCCCTTTTTAATTGTCCA
>JBKBUA010000083.1:7147-9196 GCA_046290845.1 Thermodesulfovibrionales bacterium | reverse complement strand
AGACGTCAGGATTATAAATGATGCACCTTACGATTTTGTTATCGAGATTCTTGATAAGGGGATACTCCTCGTTGATAATGACCCCGTACTGAGAACCGATTTTATAGAAAGGATATCCCTTCTTTATCGTATAAACGAGATCGTGTTGCAGGAGTTTTACAGATAAATATGGATATAAACATTAAAAGGCTTAATCAATACCTGAATTTTATTTCTTCCTCTCGAAGAGAAGACCTGCCGTAATAATAAAAAGAATGGATGTCCCAAGGAGGATAATTATATCGATCGTTAAAGGGAAATCGTATACCTCAGGCCTTCCGAGTATTGTGTGCTTCAGTCCATCAATACCATAAGTCAGGGGATTTATCTTCGTTGCCATCTTGAGTATAAGGGGCAATACCTTAACAGGATACATCGCCCCTGAGAGGAAGAACATGGGCATCACTATGAAGTTCATTATCACGCTGAAGCTCTCGAAGCTCTCATAGAACGTGGCTATAACGATCCCGAGGGCAGATATGCAGAAAGAAAGGATCAGGCATACTGTAAGTGTCCCGATGATCTGCATGATGCCAAGCTTCAGGCCAAGTATTGGAAAGAGGATGAGTATGATCGCTGCCTGAATCATTGATACCACTGTCCCGCTCAAAGCCTTTCCGATAACTATTGAAAGCCTTGATACAGGTGCAACGAGTATCTCCTTCATGAAGCCGAATTCTTTATCCCATATTATCGATATGGAAGAGAATATTGAACTAAACAGGATGGTCATCCCGAGGATCCCTGGGAATATAAACTGGAGATACGATACAGTCATTATGCCAGGCTGGGGCGAGACAAGCCTCGACATGCCTACGCCAACGAAGAAAAGCCATATGAGGGGTCTTATGAGTGTCGAGATGAGCCTGCTCTTTTCCCTCATAAATTTTTTGAATTCCCTCGCCACGATCACATAGATTGCATTAACCTCTATCAAATCTCCTCCTGTAAGATCTCACAGCCTCTCTTATTGTATCTGCCGAAGAGATCTCCTCTGCCCTTATCTCCCTGCCTGTTAACTTCAGGAAGACATCATTAAGCGTCGGCCTCTGGAGCCTCACCGATAGGACCCTCTCACCTATTGCTCTTATTATCTCAGGTATGCAGGTATCCCCTCTCAGGGCTGTTAAGAATAGCTCATCCTCTTTTTCAGAAACCTCGAGATTAAATATCTTTTCTATCTCTCCCTTTGCCTTTTTGTTATCTGTCGTCTTTATATAGATGACATCTCCACCAACGGTCTTCTTCAATTCCTCGGGAGAGCCTGTCGCTATTATCCTTCCCCTGTCAATTATGGCTATCCTGTTACAGACCTCTGCCTCCTCCATGTAATGGGTTGTCATGAATATCGTCACATTGCTTCTCAGAGGTAATTCTGTGATGAATTCCCAGAGATTCGTCCTCGATTGTGGGTCGAGGCCGAGTGTTGGCTCATCAAGGAACAATACCTTTGGACTGTGCATGAGGCCCCTCGCCACTTCCAGTCTCCTCTTCATGCCTCCTGAGAACTTCTTTACAAGGTCATTCCTCCTTTCATAGAGTCCAACAAAGTGTAATACCTCTTCGATCCTCTTCTTTATCTCGCTCCTCTTTAAGTTATAGAGATAGGCATGGAAGAAGAGGTTCTCATAGGCTGTGAGGTCTTTATCGATCGTGGGGTCCTGAAAGACGATGCCTATTGATTTCCTGACCTCAGAGGGTTCTTTCACACAGTCATGTCCATTAATAAATGCCCTGCCCGATGTGGGAAGGAGGAGGGTACAGAGGATATTTATAGTGGTTGTCTTGCCGGCTCCATTTGGACCGAGAAAACCAAAGATGGTCCCCTCATCTACCTCAAAGGAGATATTATCCACAGCAGTGATGGGGCCAAATTTCTTTGAAAGGTTCTCTACCCTAATTATAGGCATATAAAAGTTTAACAGAAACTCAGAAAAGTTTGCAGAGTTGTTATAATAATTCCATGCTGAAGGTAATGTTTCTATGCACTGCTAATTCATGCAGAAGCCA
>JBKBUA010000083.1:0-7048 GCA_046290845.1 Thermodesulfovibrionales bacterium | reverse complement strand
GAAAAGTTTGCAGAGTTGTTATAATAATTCCATGCTGAAGGTAATGTTTCTATGCACTGCTAATTCATGCAGAAGCCAGATGGCTGAGGGTCTTGCGAGGGAACTCGGCAATGGACTGATAGAGCCCTTTAGTGCAGGCCTCATCGCAACATCAGTTCATCCAAGGGCGGTCTCTGTTATGAAGGAGATAGGGATAGACATATCGAGACAGAGGTCAAAATCAATTGACCATGAACTGCTCAGGCAAATGGACCTTGTCATAACCCTCTGCACATATGCAGAGGCCTATTGCCTTAGAATCCCTCTTGAGGTGAAAAGACTTCACTGGCCCATAAAAGACCCTGTTGGGACTGTGGGAACAGAGGAGACCATCATGAGGGAGTTCAGAAGGGCGAGGGACGAGATAAGAGACAGGATAATAGAATTTCTGCGATCCCTGAAAGAATGCTGAGATATCCCTGCCTGGTGCTTATAGTCTTTGTTTGTTTTATGCTATAATATCTCAAATCGGTGGGCGTAGCTCAATGGCAGAGCACTGGACTGTGGCTCCAGGTGTTGCGGGTTCGAGCCCCGTCGCCCACCCCATTACTGTAATGGCAATTGTTTTGTTACCTTCCTGTGAATGTTTACCCAAAAGAACTCCTTAAAAGACCTTTGCACCAGGCAAAAAAGTCTATTCCATTGCGAAAAGTTACGGCTCAGAACTTTCACCAGATTCACACCTTATTAAAATTTTGTTGCATCAAAGGCGCGGCAAACATATTAGGATGCTTTTTTATGGTGTATACAGCAATTGAAATATCATACTATATTGTATGATACAAAAAAGTATGATAATATATATCATGAAATTCTATAACAGGGAGAAAGAACTTAAAAAGCTTTTAGAGATCGCAACCCTCTCTATGAAGACTGCTCACGTGGTTGTTATTACTGGCAGAAGACGTGTCGGTAAAACTGAACTGATAAGGCAGTTTTCAAAGGGAAAAGAGAATGTCATTTACCTCTTTGTCTCTAAAAAGAAGTCGCATATATTGCTTGAGGAGTTCAGGGACATCCTTGCCAGAATAATACCTCTTATTAAAACCGTTTCATTCAGGGATTTTGAAGGCTTCTTTTCGTTTATCTTCAATTACATGAAAGAGCATTTTACCATTGTAGTCTTTGATGAATTTCAGAACTTTGAATACATTGACCCTTCGGTATTCTCTACAATTCAAAACCACTGGGACAGGGAGAAAGACAATATAAGAGGGGCATTTATATTTATCGGTTCTATATACACCTTAATGCGAAAGATATTTGAGGGGAAGAAAGAACCCCTTTTCGGTAGAGCAACCTCGAGGCTTTACATAGAGCCTCTTGAGCCTGATGCCATTGCAGAAATCCTTTCTGATTATCACCTTGATGCCTCTAAAAATCTTCCTTTTTATTTCACACTGTTTGGGGGTATCCCAAAATATTACTTTTTATTGGACAGATACCATTTATTTGGCAAATCCCATGCAGAAATAGTCAAAAAACTCTATTGCGAGATGGACGCGCCACTTCAGAATGAGGGCAGAGAACTTCTCATAGAGGAATTTGGGAAGAATTATCATCTTTATTTTTCAATCCTTCAGGTGATTGCTGGTGGGGAAACACAAATGGCACGGATAGCAGACGGTGCAGGCATAAATGTCAACAGCATGAGCAAATACCTTGACGAACTCACATCTTATTATCAGGTAATTGAAAGAAGAATTCCTGTAACTGAACATATATATGAAAAGAAGATAGGAAGGTATTATATAAAAGACTCTGCTCTGAGGTTTTGGTTCAGGTATATATTTAAAAACCAGAGTCTCATAGAGATTGGTGATGAAAAGGGGTTGACAACAAAGATAATAAGTGACCTCCCATCACTCATGGGAAGATCATTTGAAGAATTGATAAAGGCATTGCTTTTAAGAAGGAATACAGAAGAGATTTTACCCTTTAGATTCTCTAAGATTGGAGGATTCTGGACAAGAAGAGGTGATATAGAGATAGACATAGTTGCTATTAATGAAGAAGAAGGAAAGATACTTTTTGGGGAATGTAAGCTAAAGGGAAGCAAATTTACAAAGGCAGAAATACAGAGGCTTAAAGAAAAGGCAGAATATGTCAGATGGAGGATGGGTAAAAGAAAGGAATATTTTGCACTATTCTCTATGGATACCATTCCAGAGGCTCAGAGAAAATCCATTGAAAAGGATGGGGTATTAACCTTTAATCTTGAAGGGCTTTTAAGAAAATAGAACCGCCCCTTTTTCTATCGTATCTTAGCTCCTATTCTTCGCTATGGCTCAGACCTTTCATCAAATTCACACCTTATCTCCCATAGGCAAAGAAGTAATAGAACTTTGGATATGTGTTCAGGTCTTCCTTAAGCCTGAAGACCCTCTTATGTTGAATGGTATATCTTATCTCGCTGTCAGGGTCGAGGAGGTTGCCAAATTTGCGAGCTCCTACAGGACAGGCCTCAACACAAGCAGGATACCTTCCCTTTCTTGTTCTCTGGATGCAGAAAGTGCATTTTTCCACAACACCCCTGTAGCGCGGCCGATTCCCAAGGTAATGGGTCTTAGGATTTATCTTCTCAGGAGGTCTTTTTGGTTCATCCCAGTTGAATCTTCTCGCACCATAGGGACAGGCTGCCATGCAATACCTGCAGCCTATGCACCAGTTGTAATCAATAACAACAATGCCATCCGGTTCCTTCCAGGTGGCCTGTGTGGGACAGGCCTTAACACAGGGGGGATTCTCGCACTGCTGACACTGTACAGGCATATAGAAATAGTCCTTCTCAGGCACCTGGGGAGGATTATAGTATCTCTCAGAATTTTCGAGGTCAATCCATTTATCACCTTTCTTAAATCTAAGCACCGTTATCCAGTGAATCTGAGGCTCAAGGGACTGGTTATTCTCCTCCACACAGGCATAGACACAGCGTCTGCAACCGATACACCTCGAGAGGTCAAGGCCATATCCAAAGAGGACCCCAGGTATTGCCTTTTCATTCCCGATCTCTATGCCCTTCCTGTACTTTTCCTTATACTCCCCTTCGAGCCTCTTAATTGTCTTTCTTATCTCTTCCTCGTTCATCTCTTTGAAGTGCTTCTGCAAGAAGGCCTCCCAGAAGGATGCGTCGGATTTGTCGAGGGGTAGGGCGGTTGATGCAAGTCCCAGTGAGAGAGACTTTAGAAAGGTTCTCCTGTCAAGCTTTAATGATAAGGGATTTCTCTTACTCATTCTCTACTCCTTTATCTTATATCCGCTGGTCTTACAGGCGGAGGCATGGGCGTTATTGGCTTAAAGACAGGGTCATGTGGCCAGTGGCAATGGACACAAAGGAAGTACTGTTTTTCTCCGTTCCAGTATCCGATCCTCTTTCCGTGCAGCCCTGCCTTCCATTCCCTCAGTATCGTTCCATGGCACTGTCCGCAAAGGTTATAGGATTCCTCAAAGGGTACGAGGGTTCCATTGGCAAGCCTAAGTTTATCCCTGTCATCAGGGTTGTGGCAGTCAAAGCACCATCCTCCAGGCATGTGCCTCAGATTTATCTCCTGATGCATCATCTCTAATTTTCTCGGTTTCCTATTAACAGGCATATCCTTATGGCACTGTGAGCAGGGAAAGATGCCCGGTGTGAACGGAGGCGGTGGGACAAGGAATTTCTTTGGTTCTTGCTCGGCTGATTCGGCCTGGATTAAGGATATTACAAGGGAAAATAGGATGCACAGTATAATTAATCCTGACCATTTGAGTCTTTTATCAGATGCTATCAAACAACTCACAATATCGAGCGCCTCGTATAAACTTTTTTTATTATTATTACCCCGTATATTTTATTATGTCAAGTCTATGTGTAAGTTACACCCCTTGCAACACGCAAGCCATTTGCCACAGCAAGGAGTTCTGAAGTCTCATGAACAAAGACGGCAATGGCTACGCTCATTATTCCTATGAGGGCAAAGGGAATGAGTACCGCCAGTAGTAAAAGAGAAAAGATAATATTCTGGCCGCTTATCATCCTTGCCCTCTTGCCAAGTTTTATTGCATAAGGAACCTTTGTCAGGTCGTCTGCCATAAGTGCAATATCAGAAGCCTCTATGGCTGCATCTGTCCCAGCAGTTCCCATTGCTATGCCAACAGTTGCTCTGGCAAGGGCAGGGGCATCATTTATTCCATCTCCAATCATGGCAACAGCACCATATTGCCTTTCAAGCTCCTCTACAGCCTTAATCTTATCTTCTGGCTCAAGTTCTGCCCTTACATCATCTATATTCAGTTCCCTCGCAACAGCCTTTGCAGTAACAGCATTATCTCCTGATAGCATAACGACCTTAATCCCCATCCCGTGAAGCTCTGCAATCACATCCTTTGCCTCTGGTCTTATCTCATCCATTATGGCGATAATTCCAAGGATGGTCTCCTCAGAACCAACAAGAACCACTGTCTTGCCCTCGTTCATTAATCTCTGGGCAATAGTGGTATCGCCAAGGACCTTAAAGGTCTCAGCAAGCCGCTGCATGGTAGTTTCGGGCTTCATCTTCTTTTTGACAGAAGATACCTTCTTTTATTTCATCCTCACATCCTTATTTTAAAGTATAAACCCTGGAGTATGCTCCAGGGTCAAGGGCTTTTTTTATCGAGAGGCAGAGAAAGATTTCCTTTAAAGCGAAGTCCCTATGCCTGCTGCCTTAAGGTCAGTTGCTGTGGGCTTTCTCCTAACACAGCAATCGAGTATCTTTCCATTAACGACAACAGTTGGCACTGAGTTAACACCATATTTCCTCGCTTCATCCATCCCTTCCTTTCTCAGGTCATAGACCGTCACATCGCAACTCGGACAGGCAAGCTCATTCACAAGCTTCACAGTCTCATCACAGAGCGGGCATCCTGCCACAAAGACCTCAACCTTTTTCTTCTTTGACATATTCATCACCTTCCTTTGAGCGTGTCGGGGGGAACTAAGTTCCCCCTACCCATTTACACTACTGCTGACAGCACGGTGGTATCATTGGGCACTCTGGAGTCCCCTGGAGTGGACAGTCAGCTGCTAATCCTAACGAACTTGTAGCGAGCGTAGCTATCAGCGCAAGAGCAAATAATAACTTTTTCATGCCCTTCACCTCCCTTCTGATTACAGCTTAAACTATCCAGTCGGATGGAGAGTCAAGAGGTTTTTTAGGTCTTTTCTATTATGGGACAGATAGACTTAATGGCAACTTTATATTTTTTGATCTTAAGGAGTTTGGTGAGTCTTTCTTTCAATTCTGTCAGGCTTGCAATCTTATCTTCCATTTCTAAGATTTTCTTTCTGATAAATTCCCTTGTGCATTCACAGGGCACTTCGCCTTTCTCATGGAGCAGTAATATCTCTTTGATCTCATCAAGCTTAAGAGCAAGGGCTTTTGCCTTGAGGATAAACTCCAACCTTTTGATGGTTTCTTCACTGTAAACCCTGTAGCCGCCTTCTGACCTTATCGGCTTTGGCAGGATCCCAATCGCTTCATAATACCTAATGGTGCGTGGATTTAATCCAAACTTCTTCGCTATATCTCCGATAAAGAATCTTTTCATAACTAAATTATAAACCTTCTACTTAGATAGAAGGTCAAGAAGAATCACGGCGCACTGTCCTGAATGTAATGGAATCCATAAATCAAAGATAGATAGGCCTTTTCAAGCTCCCTTCCGAGATAGGCTGCATGCTATAGTGCGACTATGCCCCGCACCCATCTCAGATAGAACAGTAGGGGGAAGGCACGGCCTTACCCTCTGAGATGGGTGCGGGGCTCCATCAATGATTCGAAGCCTTATTTAAGCCTTGGGCCTATTGTTTTGTCTCCTCATCAGTTTGACAAGTGGAAGTATTAGTATCATCATGATACTGAGAAGGTAAAAGGCATCATTAAAGGCTATCATGGATGCCTCCCTTAGGAGTTCCCTGTATATCAGACCAAGACCTGCAACCTCATTAGGAAAGGGTAATCCCTTTAACTGGAGTAGTTCTGATGTCCTTTCTGCAGCCCATCGATAGACACTATCAAAAGGGGTGAGATTCTCAACGAGCCTGAATTGATGAAATTGTGCCCGTCGGGCAATCATGGTCGTAACAAAGGCAACCCCAAAGCTACCTCCCAAATTTCTGAGAAGATTGTATATTGCGGTTGCATTCCCCATATCCTCTTTTCTTATGCCCGCCATTGTTAGTGTTGTGAGAGGGATAAAGAGGAATCCCATTCCTATGCCGAGGACAACCCTCGGGATGCTGACGGTCATAAAATCGGCATTGA
Source organism: Thermodesulfovibrionales bacterium (assembly GCA_046290845.1). Taxonomy (GTDB): domain Bacteria; phylum Nitrospirota; class Thermodesulfovibrionia; order Thermodesulfovibrionales; family UBA9159; genus JBBIPQ01. Next base: position 725 of record JBKBUA010000083.1, on the reverse strand, counting down.
GATTAAAGCCTGACATTAGATAGGTCGAATATGAAGCAACCATTATTCCAAAGGCAAGCAGTATCTTTGGATTCATCTTTGTCACGAGTCTACCAGCAACAGGCATTGCAAAAAGCGTAGCAAATCCCCCTGGCCCGAGGACAAGACCAGCAAGAGTGGCAGTATAACCCATTAAAGTCTGAAGGTATATGGGCAGCAAAACTATGCTTCCAAAAAGGTTGAAAAAAGCAAAGAACATAACTATATTACCTGTGGCAAAAGATATGTTTTTAAAGGCCCTTAGATTTACAATCGGGTGTTCTGCAAAGAGGAGTTCAACTATTATAAACAGCGAGAGGGAGGTTATTGATATTAATGTAAGTGCTGTTATGAAATTTGATTCAAACCAATCTTCCATCTGTCCCTTATCAAGTACTACTTGAAGGCAACCGAGTCCAATGGCAAGTAATATAAGACCCCAGTAATCTATCTTTACCTTTATCCTTTTCATGTAAGGCGGGTCTATTATGAAGAATAGGACCATCAGGATAGAGATTATCCCGATAGGGACATTTATAAAGAATATCCAGTGCCATGACCAGTTGTCAGTAATCCAACCGCCCAGGAGAGGTCCTATTATAGGGCCGAACATTATCCCTATTCCAAATATAGCCATTGCCATACCGTGCTGATGGGGAGGAAAGGTCTCAAGAAGTATTGCCTGAGAAAGTGGCTGGAGCGCACCA
>JBKBUA010000082.1:1659-9411 GCA_046290845.1 Thermodesulfovibrionales bacterium | reverse complement strand
ACTACCTTTTTGTCAAAAGATGGCAAAGAAAGCACCTTTTTATAATGCTCAATCAACTCTGGCACAATATCAACCTCTCTGCCCTTAACCTTCATGCAGTTATTTTTTATAAACTTCATAATTACCAACAAGCTGTCTCCTGAGCAGACCTTTGAAAACTCCGCCCTCTGCTTATCATTTAAGGAGTTTACAAATTCCATCGGGTCAAATTCTATTAGTTTCTTTTTGTTTTCATCTATTACAAAGCTTGTAGGCTCATAGACTTCATCACAGCCTATATGGATTGGTGACAAGACATGCAATCTAATTTTTAGATTTGGACTTTGAATCTTTAACCTTAAACTCATTCTAAGCCTCCACTTTTATCGGAATATAGAGCGAATATCCCTGTGTGACTGCCTTTGGTTCAGCCTTTGATATGCCTGAAACAGCAGTCCCAATATATGGCTTATGAAATATATCTCTATCTTTTACAATAAACACCGCTCCCTCGTCAGCCATTATCACAGGGTTTTTAAATGGCCTGCCCGACTTTGCCAGCACATCGCCATGCCTGCCGAAGCGTGTAAATGGGGCAAAAAATATCTTACTGAAAAAATCTTTTTCAGGTATGCATGGTGCAAGGGTATAACAGGCATTTGGATTGTCCGCACCTATAGAGCGCAGGTCAATTTCTTTGTAATCGCTTACTTCAAACTTACCAAGTCCAATAGATGAATCTTTGCCAAATCCTGTTGCACCTATTTGCTTTAACGCAGTGATTACACTATCAATCGTGATGTCATCTCTCAATCCTGCAAAGATAACAAGTTCCGCTTCCTTGATAAATACCATTTGATCAACTGAGTATGGTGCAAATTGACTTTCTCCTGTCGTGCCTGTTAGACGGTTAATGGTGTTATGCAGTTGCGCGAAGTCAAAAACTAAAGATTTAATTCCCTTTTTACGCAGTTGCCGTTGAGTTTCAGCATCTTTAGAGGTGGCTATCATGCCTAATAATTGTTCATCATTTAAGTACAGGCCCTCGGATTTTATTGATTTCAGTTTGCTTTGGGTTTTGGCCACCATCCAGCGCCTTCCTTTTAGTTCTTTTCGTTTAGCTATGACTTCCGCCTTGTTGCTTCCGCTGAATTCAAAGAGCATATCAAGGGGCATGTCTGGACGTTTTAATGCATAGTTGTCATTAATTTTAGGAAAGGCGCTTGAGACAACTATAAATGGATCGGTAGCATAGTCATCAAGCAGTTGAGTTATGGTCATTCCAAAAAGGCTATCATTGTAAGCAGCCTGCCAGCAGATATGTCCAAACAGGGTGTCGCCTTTAAACGGCGTGCAAAAACCTGAAATTGGTTTTATGGTGATTTCAAAGGTTTTCATAGTACTCCTTTTTATTAAGTTCAAAGTTCAATGTTCAATGTTTAAAGTTCAATGTTTAAATGTTCGGATGTTTGAACTTTGAATCTTGAATATTGAATTCTTTTAACAATTCCTCTACCTCCACTTTCATGCTCTTATAGTTGGTCTTGAACTTTTCTCCCTTTAATCTGCTACCTTTTAAATAGTTAATAAGTCCTGACAACTGTGAGGAAATGTCTTTGCATAGTTCCAGAAGGTTTTTAAATCCTGCATCATCTATATATCCGAGTTCCTTTGTTAGGTATAGTTGAGCCCTTACCTCTCCACAGGAACCCTTTGCAATATATAGAAACTGTATAAACTCTACATTTGAGCCTCTCTCAAATCCTTCTGCAATATTAGATAATACTGATACAGACGCCCTTCTTATCTGGTCTGTTAATGAATAATCCTTTTTGAATTTTTCTGACTCTGTCACTCTGTATATGAGTTTAGACATCTTGAGTGCCTTTTGCCATATTTCAAGTTCTTCAAATGAACGAGGCATGTTGACTCCTTAATTAAGTTCAAAGTTCAAAGTTCAAAGTTTAAAGTTCAAAGTTTAAAGTTCAAAGTTTAAAGTTCAATTTTTTGGCCGTCGCATATCAGGTCTCTAAACTCAATCCGTCCGTATCCCCTGCTACCGTTACCGCCAAGGGCATCCAGTTGAAGCAGTTTAATACCTCTTAGCAAATACTTATTAAAAAGTCCCTCATCTGATTCTTCAAGGACCTTAAAGGTCAGACGGAAGTCAAATTCAGCACCTTCAGGGACACGCTCAATAAAACGAGGATGTTCTGCTGTGCCACGTATCCTATCAATTCTGTTTTCAGATTTTACTTCAGTCCACTGCCAACGGTTTTCTTTAGCCTTCTTTTTCCATTCCTCATTAAGATAACAATCAGCAAAAGATACCCTTGTAGGACCTAAATTAAAGTCCTCGCCAGTATCAGCACCACTTGAGCCAAAGATCTTAAGAATTGCTTCACAGGTTTTCCTTTGTTGTTCATCGGTGAGTTTTTTCAAAATCTTTGGCGACACTACATCACCATTTGTCTCGATCATTAATCCGCTCTCCATCTCCAGCAAAGAACGAACTTTACCCTTTAATGATGAACCAGGAATATATGGCTCAAGCGTATGTGGATGTTTTATAACAGGGCTGTCTGTGCCACCTATGTGCATCTCCATATTGCCTGAGCCTATGTGGAGACCGCTTTTAAGGATAATCTTACCTTTGAGTTCTTTTATTGCTATGAGTTTCATAGTTTTATCCTCCCTTATTCTGATGGTCTGTAAAGTCTGTAGTAGCCCATAAATGCCTCAAATAATCCAACAAAAACTTCAAAATCATCTTTATCATTAACTTGCTGTAAAGAGTTCGATATAAAATTTTTAAAGCTATCGGATATTAATCCTCTTCCTTTTGCGTAAGCTGCTTTCGCATTCAACATTTTCAAATATGGAAGCATTTTTTCAAACTCTGCTGGATCTTTGCCAACACGGATTGAAAAATTAAGGACTTCATCATAAAATTTCCTGATCTGGCTCCGTTTATTACAAGTCTTTGTGCCCTCTTCAGAAACTTTTTTCGCTAAGTTTTCTGCATCCGTAGAGAACAGGTCGGGTTTAATGAGTTTGTTTTTCTTGTCTTTCCAAAAAATCATTTTGCTACCTCCTATTTCCTCCTGTTATATATTACCTGCCATAGCGGTATCCTCAGGGCACCGCCATAGTCTTCAAGCCACCTTACCATCTCCATTATATCCTCTATTGCCTTAAGTTTTTCTTCGGCCTTCAGATGTTTACCAATATTTCTAACAATACTGTATTTGAGCCTTGCACGCCATTTTATACACTCCATATCCTCCAAATTAATAAAATCATTTACTTTTACTATCTCTTCCTGCCGCCTCATTTCAATAAACTCATTGAGCCTGAAAAGCATGGCATTATTGATTTTTTCGGAATCAAGCCAATCTATAAGTTTTTCTTTTATCTCTTTAAGTTCTATAAAATCATCCCATGTGACAGTCTCTCTAAAAATCGTTATCCTGTTTCTTCCCTTTGATTTTGCTGTGTGAATGGCCTTTTCTGACGCTTCTGAAATAGTCAGGACAGGTGTATTCGGCTTATGGAGAGCAATTCCAGCAGATAGGGTGATTGCTTTATTCCCGCAGACATATTCTCTAAAGGAGTCGTTTAAAAGGTATGCAAAATCAATTATTCTGTTCCAAGGGCCTATAAGAAAGAGGTCGTCGCCACCAGCAAAAACCGTGTAGATATTCTTAAATTTTTCCTCAGTCTTCAAAATATAGGGCAAATAGATTGAGAAATAATTATTTAATTGCCTGCTCATTGTAGCAAGTCTTGAAAGAGTAAATAATTCTTTTTTCATACCACACGCAAAGAGTAAACCAAGATTATCCACATCAGCCTTGAGTATTCCCAATGCCTCGATACCCATAAATTTACCAGTTCCGATAGGGTTAAGTGCCTTTACTGCAATATGCGCAAAGGTCTTTGGAACAAATTCCTCTTTATTTACCCTGATTTGCTCTATCATCTCGAGTTTTCTCTTCTGGCTCTTTCTGCCAGCAAGGTATCTTTCATCATTCAGGTCTTCCTCTTCATATTTAGGCACATAACCATTGATAAATTTAGCCGTGAGTTTTTTAGAAATCTCTCCCGTCTCAGATATACCTATGTCCCAGAATTTAAAAATTTTATCCTGCCTCGCCATCTCTATTAGCTCACCCGTTACAAAGGCAAGTTGATAAACCCCAAAGATAGGCTCAAGTAATTTTTCACCATAAATGACAGCATCAGTGGATGTTATGGCGATCTGCCTTTCCTTTACCAGCCTGGTTCCTATAAAGATATGGTCATGGCATATCTTACAAGCATATTCATCTTTAAGTTTTGCGGACCTGACAGCAGACCTTTTATTACAGAAAGGACAAATACCCAATTGATTATCAAAGGAATCAAGATAGTCCTTTACACATCCACCCTCAGCTAAGAGGTTAAATTTTGTATATTTCTTTCTATCTACTGAGCTGCTGAGCTTATCCCATAGTTCACTGAATCTACCTCTCACAAAATCATTACAGGATGCTTCAATCATTGAGAAACCCATTGAGGCCTGACCAAAGAAATTTTTGAGGAGCCAGTCATTTATCCTATCTTCTACTTCTCTCGCCCTTTCCTTTGACTTCAGAGTATTATGGGCAAGTATGGTGAATTTCCCTGCTGCATTAAGGATTATTGATGTAACCGGTAAGTTCAGTTCTCTACAGAGCATATCAGCAGCAAGTTCTGACAGAAGCGATATATAGAATGACCTACCACGCAAGAGTTTTGCAGAGGCTGTGCCTGTGCTTCCACCTTCTGTAAAAATAAAGTCCTGTATGCCGTAGAAATCAGCAGTTATGATTAAAAACTTTTTTGTCTCGTAATCCTTAACTGACTCGATAGTCATTACATTGTTTTCTTTATGATATTGATAAAGGGCTGAGGCAAGGGCTGAAGTGGTTCTGCTGTGGTCATAAAGCGATACATCAGGAACTACATTGCCAACGGTTGCTGCGGGTATATGTGAGATGAAGATCATACAGAGGCTGTCAAAGTGCTCAAACCAGAGGTGAATATTCTTTTTATGACCTAATCCTTCAAGGTTTTCTACAAATTTAGAAAAGAGTTGACGATATTCCTCAGAGGCCTCTTTGCTTTCTAAGTCCTTTACTTCGTCACTGCTCACAGGAAAGATATTTTCTGGAGAGAGTTCCTTTAGGGGGTATCTATACTTATAATCATCAAGGCTTGTTCCTCTCCACTGACCATCTGGAGAAAGCCCTTCGAATATGGTGAGCAGACGGGTCTTTTTATAATCCCTGACATCTATCTCTTTATTGTATTTTTCTTCAAATTCTGCCCTGTCAAAGCCACTGCTCACGCGGTCTGCTATGGCAATAATCCATTGCATGGGTGTTTCAGGCTTATGATGGCCTGCTGCAAGATTTACGAATGAATCGCCAATGCCCCAATTACTTTTATTGAATTCTTCAGGTAGAAGACTTTCAAAATGGTCAATAAATGCTGCTGTATAAATAGAATGGCTATGGGTATATCTGCCATTATAAAAAGGTTGATAAAGGTCCCTATTATTGTTTAAAAAATATTCGCTTGCAAAGAACCCTTTCCTGTCAACCTCAACTTTTGCTATAGACCGTTCAGCAAACTTTCCGATATCGTGAAGAAAAGCAGCGATTGCGATTTTATAGACAGTTTCGCTCATCTCTATCCTCCTTAAATTCCCTCTCTTTCTCGTGTAATCCTTATCTTCCCCTTCTCCGCCCTCACGCCATACCTGCTGCTACCGTATTTTTTTATGGAAGTGATGCAATAATAAGGCAGGAGGGTCTCATCCTGCAACTGTTCTTTAATTGTCCTGTTGATCTTGCTGATGTTCTGCCTTATGATATTCACATCTATCCCCTCGGGCCATCTCTTTAAAAACTCCTCTGCTCTGAAAGGCTGTTCTCTGTATATCTTTCTGTAATCCTTGGCCATCTCCTCAGTAGAGGGTCTACTTGAAAAATCAGAAAGCGTCCTGAAACACTCAATACAGTCAAGACAGTATGGTCTATCAGGATAGCTGCAATTCTTTAACTTATGCCTTAAAAAGGCAGTATAAATCATTAATTCTATAGGTACCATCTCAATAATAATATCCTTAATAGAGATAAGCCTCTCAGCAAGGTTGACACTCAATTCTGACTGCATTGTGGCTGTGTCTATCTCCTTTTGCCCCTCTAAAACCAGCTCTCTGAATCCCTTGCCATGAAAAGATATCTTGTTGCCCAGTCTGATGAAGGGAAGCTCCGCAAGCTCTATCTTTGCGTCTTTCGTATTCAGTTTTTTAATCTCACCATCGAGCATCCTGCACTCAATAACCCTGTCCTCCTTTGGCTTATAGAAGAAATCAGGGTTTGATTCAAACTCAGGTGTTACAAGGACATGGTAGAGCCTGTCCCAGGGCCTGCCAAATAATTGAAGGGCCGCTCCCATGTAAAAGCTCATCGTCTTTCTTCCACCTGCTAAGGAGCAGTGAAGCCTGGTATTCATGTCTCTTGTCTTTTCCCTGATAAAAGATGTAATGGCATCTCCCATAGCCTCGTTTTCTTCTTTGCTTCTTATGTCCTCTAAGGTATCTCCCTTTGCGTCCTTCACTATAAGGAATGATTCATCTGTTAGCCTGATGGAAGGTATTTTATATTCCGCTGACATAAGGTCGAGTATTCCCTGTTTAATAATCGTATCTTCAATCCGTCTTTTACCTGTCCTGGTAGTTATGATATAGAGTTCATTAGGATAAACTGAAGGGTTTCCACTGGCGAGGGCGTAGATAGTTTCTGTTATGATCTGGGGTGTTGCACCGGCAACAAATATGAAAATCTCCTTAAAAACCTGTTTCATATATTTCATAAATCGTTCTTAAATTAAGAAGATTATAATCGAAAAACTTTCGCAAGGCAATAAAAGAAATATTTCAGAAATGTTTCAGGAAGTTGTTTGGAAAGAGCGAAATAAAGTAAAATAAGATTCATGGGAGTGGATAGGGTTCTGGTGTCCCTCCTGGACTTCAAATCCAGTGTTGCCGCCCAAAAGGTGGCAGGGTGGGTTCGATTCCCACACGCTCCCGCCAGATTACTCTGTTAGCTTATAGCCCAGTTTTTCTATGCTTTCACGGGAAAGCTTGAACAGGTCTTCTTCCCTCGTCTTCGAGTCATCAAAACTTATGACGATCTTTCCACTTTCCACATCGATTGACTCAACGCCTGGCATCTTTCCTATGAATCTCCTCAGGGCAAGAGAGCACTCGTCGCAGAACTCTTTCTGGACATTAAGAAAAAGTCTTTTCATAGCCTTCTCCTTTCTGTTTTATTATAACATCCAAAATATCTCGATTAAACGGTAAAATATAAATATGGCTATTGGAAGTTCAAAGGGAAAGGTAATAGTTGGGATGAGTGGGGGGGTGGACTCCTCTGTCACAGCCTATCTGCTCAAGGAAGAAGGCTTTGATGTTGAAGGGTTGAGTTTCATCCTCTACGAGGCGAGGCTCAAGGGGACTTTTACGGGTTGTTGTTCTGTTGAGGCTATTAATGATGCCCAGAGAACAGCAGAAAAGATAGGAGTGGTGCACAATAGAATTAATCTGAGAGAGGAGTTCATGGAGAAGGTGATAGAGCCTTTTATTGAAGCCTATTCGAGGGGACTTACACCGAACCCCTGCATACTTTGCAATAGATATATAAAGTTTCCATATTTGATAAAGTTTGCCGAGGAAAGAGA
>JBKBUA010000082.1:0-1560 GCA_046290845.1 Thermodesulfovibrionales bacterium | reverse complement strand
ACTTACACCGAACCCCTGCATACTTTGCAATAGATATATAAAGTTTCCATATTTGATAAAGTTTGCCGAGGAAAGAGGTGCCCAATTTATAGCAACAGGCCATTATGCAAGGGTCGAGAGGGATGGTTTTCCTTTGTTAAAAAAGGGTATTGACCTGAAGAAGGATCAGTCCTATGTACTTTATATCCTGAAGAGGAGCGAGATCGAGAGACTCGTCCTTCCCCTCGGATACAGGACAAAGGAGGAGGTAAGAAGGATAGCCCTTTCCCTCGATCTTCCGGCCGCTCGAAGACCTGAGAGTCAGGAGATATGTTTTATTGAGGATAGGAATTATTTTAAACTCCTCAATAATATACTACCGTCTTCTGAAGGCCCTATTATTGAAGCAGAGACAGGCAAAGTCATCGGGACGCACAGGGGTATTCATCTGTTTACTATAGGTCAGAGAAAAAGACTCGGTATCTCGACAGGGAAGCCCCTTTATGTAGTAAGGATCGATCCCTCTGAAAGGGCTGTTTATGTTGGCCCTAAGGAGATGGCACTCAAGAGGGAATTCGAGGTGTGTGATATTAACTGGCTTATTCAGGAAGATGAGATACAGGGCAGGTTTCATGCTACGGTAAAGGTGAGATCGATGATGAGGGACGAACCTGCTACTGTTACTCTGCTCAATAAGGATAGCGCAAGGGTTACATTCGATGAACCTCAGTGGGCACCAGCGCCTGGGCAGTATGCTGTCTTTTATGATAAAGATACTGTAATAGGAGGAGGTATAATAAGATGAGACATTACTCACGAGCCTTAGTCATCAGGATGTCATTGGCCCTAATCCTGCTTTTACTGGCCTGTTCACAACTTTTTGCTGTAACCGACAGGCCTTTAAGGGTGATAAACGATGTCCAACTGGCAGGAACAGATTCTAAGGAATTCAGCTTCATTGTATTTGGCGACTTCAGGACATCGAGAAGGGATAGACCCTATCACGATGCCCTTTTAATGATAATGAAAGAGATAGAGATGGTTAATCCTGACTTTGCCGTAAGCACAGGTGATGCCTATTATGGGTACGGTGGTTCATTTCAGAGGTTTAAGAACGAGATTGAATATTTCGAGGCAATTTCAAGGAAACTATCTGTCCCTTTTTTTAATGTTATCGGAAACCATGAGGTCGCAGGTGGAGGCAAGAGAGAAGATTACATAAAAGAAAGGTTTGGTAATCTCTATGGTTCCTTTGATTATGGTAATTCCCACTTTATCGTTTTGAACACTGAGGAGAAGGGGAAAGAAGGAAAGATTATGGGTGAACAACTAAAATGGCTGAAGAAAGACCTTGAGAGCAATAAAAACGTAACTAATATCTTCGTCTTCATGCATCGGCCTATGTTCTCTATCATTGACCCCGACCTTGTATTCGGTAAGTCTTTCAGGGATAAAGAAAACAGGGATTACCTCCATTCCCTTTTCAGGGAATTCAAGGTTAAGGCCGTAATTTCTGGTCATGAACACCTATATAGCGAGACAATAAAGGATGGAATAAGATATATAATAACAGGTGGTGGA
>JBKBUA010000081.1:4789-9420 GCA_046290845.1 Thermodesulfovibrionales bacterium | reverse complement strand
GCTGCCTCTATCAATCTCTTTGCACCTGTAAGGTCCGCAATCCTCAAACCAATACCCTTGAGATAAGGATCCTGGACTCTCAGAAGGGCACTCTTTATTTCCGCTACAGGAGTAACAGAGTTCTTTATTGCAATGAGGTCGCGCGGATTCGCTGTTTTAGTGGTTATCCTCATTGCCAGTCTTTCAATATCCTGAATCTTCCTGAGATTACCCCTTAAGACCTCAATCAACTCGTAGTCATTTATCAGACATTCAACAGCATCAAGCCGCTTTATTATCTCCCCCTTTTCAATGAGTGGGCGGAGCAAGGCATTCCTGAGAAACCTTCCACCCATCGGCGTCTGAGTCTCATCCATGACAGAGAGAAGGGTTCCCTCATTGCCCCCCCTCAGATTCTTCGTCAGCTCGAGATTTCTTTGCGTAACAGAATCGAGGAACATAAAATTGTTCTGCCGAAGCGGAGAAAGTTTCCTGAACCTTATAAGACCCTTCTGGGTATCGCTGAGATAGTTCAGAAGCGCACCTGCTGCTGATATGGCAGGCCTTAGACCCTCGCAACCAAAACCATCGAGGGATGAGACCTTGAAGTGTTCGAGTAAAGACCTGTAGGCCTCTGAAAAGTCAAAGAACCAATCCTCGATGGGGGTGCTGTAGAGCCCTCTAAGCATCTCCGAGTAATGTATATTTTCCTTAAGACTGAGAGGGTAGAGTATCTCCTTTGGCTCGAACCTGCTTATCTCGTCGCTGAGAGATTTTTGGGTTTCATATATAAAGAAATCTCCTGTTGATATGTCTGCTAAGGCTATACCATATCTCTGACCTTCAGGGAAAAAAGAAAATATATAGCAATTCTCTTTAGGATTCTCGGGTATGTATGTGCCCGGGGTAATAACCCTTACCACATCCCTCTGGACAATACCCTTTGCATCTTTTGCGTCCTCTATCTGCTCGCATATAGCAACCTTATAACCTGCCTTCACGAGCTTTGATATGTAAGAATCTGCAGCAAAATATGGAATCCCGCACATCGGGATTGGGTCTTCCTTTGCCCTATCCCGTGTCGTAAGGGTAATCTGGAGAATCTTCGAGGCAAGGCGAGCATCCTCTCCAAACATCTCGTAAAAGTCGCCGAGCCTGAACATGAGTATGGCATCCTCATGCCTTTCCTTAATACTGAAGTACTGTTTCATAAGGGGTGTTAATTCAGACATATAAGTAAATATACACCAAAGAAAAGATAAAGATAAAGAATGGAGCGGGCGACGGGATTCGAACCCGCGACCTTCAGCTTGGGAAGCTGACACTCTACCACTGAGTTACGCCCGCAAAATAATAATATAATTTACCACGAGAATGGTTTATTTGTCATCACCTGCGATAAAATTATATACTTAATTGAGTGAATTGATGAAGAGGCAAATAGTCACCAGGTAAAAAAATAATAAGGAGGTCGCGATGGCAAGAGAGGCATTGCTTATAATTGATATGCTTAATGACTTTGTCCTCGAAGGCGCACCCCTCGAGGTCCCTGATACGAGAAAGATTATACCCTCGATCAAGAAGGAGATTGAAAAGGCAAGGTCTGAGGATAAACCTGTTATTTATGTATGTGACAGTCATGAGCCTGATGATAAGGAGTTCAAGAGATTTGGCTGGCCTCCCCATGCAGTTAAGGGGACTGTTGGTGCAAAGGTCATAAAGGAGCTTGAGCCTCGGAATGGAGATATTATCATTGAAAAGACAACCTATTCAAGCTTTTACAATACAAAGCTTGATGAGACATTAAAGAGCCTCGGTATTGATAGTTTAAGACTCACTGGCTGTGTAACCCATATATGCATAATGTTTACTGCCTCTGATGCAACTTTGAGGGGATATGATGTCACTGTAGTGAAGGACGGAATAGCAGGCCTCAGTCCAGAAGACCATGAGGCGGGCCTGAGGATTATGAAGAATGTCATGGGCGTGAAGATAGAATAAATCAAGGTGAATGGGTGAGTGGGTGAAACCTCTTCACCACTTCACCTATTCACCAATAAAATTCACCTCTTCACCTTACCCTCTGAAAGGCGGGACTTAACCATATGGGGAAAAATTTAAATAGAGAAAACAGAGATAGTATCGTATCTCAAAGAATCCTCGGTTTTCCGAGAAATGTCTTTTTCCTCGGTCTTGTCAGCCTGTTTATGGATATCAGTTCAGAGATGATACATCCCCTGATACCACTCTTCCTCAGCGAGACACTCCATGTCTCAAAAACCTTTATTGGTATTATCGAAGGGATAGCCGAGAGCACCGCCAGTATGCTCAAGGTCTTTTCAGGCTGGTTCTCCGACAGGATAGGCAGGCGCAAACCTATCATATTCTGGGGTTACTGCATATCCGTGGTCAGCAGACCAATCCTCGCCACTGCATCATCATGGATACATGTACTTATTTATAGGTTCACTGACAGGATTGGTAAAGGCGTAAGGACAGCACCGAGGGATGCAATCATTGCCGATTCATCGGATAGGTCAATCCTCGGCAAGGCCTTTGGATTTCATAGATCTATGGACACGATTGGTGCGGTTATCGGACCTTCAATGGCCTTTCTCCTCCTCGGTATTTTTCATAACAGGGTTCAATCAGTCTTTTGGTTTTCTATGATACCAGGTCTATTTGCCCTCATCTCCATAATCTTATTCGTCAGAGAGGTCCGCCCCCGATGCAAGATGGAAAAGGCAGTGATAACCATCAGGGGCCTCGACAGAAGATTCAAGATATTTCTTCTAATATCAGCCCTGTTCACCCTCGGTAAAACAACAGAGGCCTTTCTGGTGCTGAGGGCAAATGAGATAGGGATAAGCATTGCAACAATTCCCCTCCTTTACCTCACCTTTAACATCGTATCAGCCACACTTTCTACCCCAGCAGGTCTCCTTGCAGACAGGGTCGGGAAAAGAAAGACTATCATGACGAGTTACATCTTCCTGTCCCTTTTATTCATAGGCTTTGCAACTGCAAGGACACCATTGCATGCCTGGTCTTTATTTGTCGGCTATGGAATCTTTGTGGCGATGAATGAAGGCATTCAGCGAGCCTTCGTGGCTACGCTTATCAGACCCGAGATAAAAGCAACAGGTTATGGTATTTATCATACAACGGTTGGCCTTGCAGCATTGCCATCAGGTATAATCAGTGGTATACTGTGGCAGAATATAGGCTCTTATGCATTATTCTATTTTGGAACGGTAACGTCCTTTGTATCATTTGTGCTCTTTGCGATGTTTCTTTTTAAGCCGAATAAACCCGCCTAAGCGGGACTAAAGGGGGTAAAGATGGATACGCTGGAATGTATAAGGACAAGAATGAGTATCAGAAGGTTCAGGCCTGAGCCTGTACCGAGGGATTTACTCATGAGTATTATTGAGACAGCAATGAGGAGTCCTTCCTATAAGAACAGTCAGCCCTGGGAGGTTGCTATAGTCTCGGGAAAGAAAAAAGAGGCTCTCACAGAAATCCTTCTAAATCTACTCGAAAAGGGTAATAAACCCTGTCCTGACCTTCCCGAACCAATAAAATGGCCTGAAGATATAGAAGAAAGGATTAAAAATCATTTAATGAAAAGGGCTGAATTTCTGGGAATAGATATAACATCACCAGAGGCTCAGAAAAAGGCAAAGAGGGCAAACTTTAAATTCTACGGTGCTCCCCATGCTATATTCTTATATCAAGAGGCCTCACTTACAGAGTGGTCAATCCTCGACATGGGGATGTTTGCGCAGACCCTGATGCTCGCTGCCCATGCCCATGGCATCGGAACAGTACCACAGGCTTTCCTAACAGATTATGCGCAGGAGGTTAAAAGATTCCTCGGCATCCCTGAATCAAAGAGGCTTATACTGGGCATATCAATTGGCTATCCTGATATGTCTGATAGGGCAAACAGTTACAGAAGTGACAGGTTAAAGGTAGATGAAATCTTGAAATGGCTTGAGTAGTAGCACTGTTTAATTTGATTTTTAGAGCCCGTTTTCGTTATCATTTCCTATGGATGTCAGGAAATTCTTTGAAGAAGCAAGCCACTATGTAATGAATACATACAACAGAATGCCTGTTGTATTGAGAAAGGGGCGGGGTGTTAAGGTCTGGGGGACAAATGGAAAGGAATATCTCGACTTCGTTGCGGGAATTGCTGTTAATGTCCTCGGACACTGCCATCCAAAGGTTGTCGTAGCTATCCAGAAACAGGCACAGAGGCTCATCCATGTTTCAAACCTCTATTATAGCGAACCACAGGTAAAACTGGCCAAACTCCTCGTGGAGAATTCCTTTGCCGATAAGGTCTTTTTCTGTAATTCCGGGGCTGAGGCAAATGAGGGAGCTATAAAACTCGCAAGAAAGTATGCAAAGGAAAATATGACAGGTGAACGCTACGAGATTATTACAGCCCTTAATTCCTTTCACGGAAGGACACTGGCTACATTAACAGCCACAGGACAGGAGAAATTCCAGAAGGGTTTTGAACCACTTCTACCAGGGTTCAGATATGTGGAGTTCAATAATCTCAAGGCCCTTGAATCTGCCGTAAATGAGAAAACCTGTGCCATCATGTTAGAGCCCATTCAGGGTGAAGGAGGCGTTAGAAT
>JBKBUA010000081.1:2738-4689 GCA_046290845.1 Thermodesulfovibrionales bacterium | reverse complement strand
CCATCTTCAGATTATCTTACAGGTGTAAGAGAGATCTGTGATAGCCATGGAATCCTTCTCATACTCGATGAGGTGCAAACAGGTATTGGAAGGACAGGAAGGCTCTTTGCATACGAACACTATGGTATAAGACCTGATATAATGACCCTTGCAAAGGGACTCGGTAGCGGAGTGCCCATTGGAGCGGTTTTAGCAACCGATAAAGTGGCCTCATCTTTTCAACCAGGCTCTCATGCCTCGACATTTGGGGGGAATCCACTTTGTTGTGCAGCAGCCATCGCCACCATAGAGACTATCCTTGAAGATGGATTTATCCTCGATCAGTGCAGAAGGATGGGGGCTTATCTGATACAGGGATTGATGGAATTGAAGGAGGAGTATTCGAGCGTTATCATAGACGTAAGAGGAATAGGTCTTATGATAGGGATGGAGATGTCTCTGGATTGCTCCGAAATAGTAAAGGATTGCCTCGAAAGAGGCCTTATTATAAATTGCACAGCAGGGAATGTCCTCCGCTTTACACCACCACTTATTGTCCAGAAAAAGGATATAGACCATATGCTGGATATACTCGATGATGTATTAAGGAGAAGATCATGAAGAGAGACTTTCTGAAACTCTGGGACCTCTCGCAAGAGGAGATAACATCAATAATTGAGAGGGCTATAAAATTAAAGGCCGGTGAAGACAAGAACAAATGTCCTCTTATAGGTAAAAGCATCGGTCTTTTATTCGAGAAATCATCTACGAGGACGAGGGTATCCTTTGAGGTGGGTATATACCAACTGGGCGCTCAGGCCATATACATGAATCCCTCAGACCTACAGCTCGGCAGGGGTGAGACGATTAAGGACACAGCCCTGACCCTCTCAAGATACCTCAGTGCCATTGTAATAAGAACCTTTGGTCATGAGAGGATCGAGGAATTTTCTAATAGTGCCACTATACCTGTTATAAATGGCCTTTCGGACTTACATCATCCATGCCAGGCACTGGCTGACCTAATGACAATTATCGAGAAAAAAGGAAGGATTGAGGATATTCATCTTGCATACATTGGGGATGGAAATAATGTGGCCAATTCACTTATTGAGGCAGCATCGAGGATGGAAATGAATCTCACCATGGCCTGTCCCGAGGGTTATGAGCCTGACCCTGATGTCCTCGAAAGGGCAAGGGAGAGCGCTAAGAAAGAAATAATTATTTTGAGGGACCCCCGTGAGGCAGCAGGCAGGGCAGATGTAATTTACACAGATGTCTGGACAAGCATGGGCAAGGAGGAGGAAACAGAAGAGAGAAGAAAGAGGTTTAGACCCTATCAGGTCAATAGGGAATTATTGAAATGTGCAAAGAATGATGTAATAGTCCTCCACTGTCTTCCTGCCCATCGTGGAGAGGAGATAACGGACGAGGTCATAGATGGCCCTCACAGCGTTGTCTTTGATCAGGCTGAAAACAGGTTACATATCCAGAAGGCCCTTCTCGAGTTTCTCCTGACCGGACATGAGTCTCGCTGAATCTATGGAGAATGTTCTTTCCATAATACCCCTCGGTGGTGTAGAGGAGATAGGACTCAATTCAACGGTCATCGAATATGGCAATGACCTTATCCTCATTGATGCTGGCTTAATGTTCCCCGAAGAGGACATGCTTGGCGTTGACTTTGTAATACCTGATTTTTCTTATCTCCTCGATAACAGGGAGAAGATCAGGGGTATAGTGATAACTCACGGCCATGAGGACCACACAGGTGCTCTTCCCTTTCTGATGAAAGAGATAGATGTACCCATTTATGGCACACCCTTAACCCTCGGACTAATCAAAGAAAAGCTAAAGGAACACAATCTCGAACATATAAGGCTTATTCCTGTCAGACCGAGGGACATAATAAACTTGGGCATCTTCGAGATAGAATTTGTGAGGGTCACTCACAGCATAGTCGATGGTGTAG
>JBKBUA010000081.1:0-2639 GCA_046290845.1 Thermodesulfovibrionales bacterium | reverse complement strand
GACCGAGGGACATAATAAACTTGGGCATCTTCGAGATAGAATTTGTGAGGGTCACTCACAGCATAGTCGATGGTGTAGGTTTAGGGATAAAGACGCCTCTCGGAAGGATCGTGCACACAGGAGACTTCAAACTCGACCCAACCCCTGTAGATGGCCAGTTAATGGACTTTCATAAATTTGCTGAATTCGGCGAAGATGGCACCCTTCTTCTTCTGTCGGACAGCACAAACGCTGAAAGAGGAGGGTTTACATTCTCTGAGAAAGAGGTAAGAAGGGCCTTTGAGGACATCTTCTCAAAGGCAAAGGGAAGAATAATCATTGCAACCTTTGCCACGAACATTCACAGGATTCAACAGGCCATTGATGTTGCCGTGATGTTTAGCAGAAAGGTCATCCTTTGCGGCAGAAGTATAGTTAATAATTCACAGATCGCCCTTGATCTCGGCTATCTAAAGATACCGAGAGATACATGGCTCAGGCTTGAAGATCTTAATACCCTCAAGGACGAGGAAGTTGTGATAATAACAACAGGCAGTCAGGGTGAGCCAATGAGCGTCCTTTCGAGGATAGCAACAGGTGAGCACAAGACAATAAAGGTTAAGGAAGGAGACACGGTCATTCTATCGGCAAAGATAATACCTGGAAATGAGAGGTCAATCGGGAAGATAATAAACCACCTCTGCAGACGGGGTGCAAATGTGATCTATGAGAAGGTCTCGGAGATACATGTCTCAGGACATGCCTCAAAGGAAGAGTTAAAACTCATGCTTAACATAATAAGGCCAAGATATTTCACGCCCATCCATGGCGAATACAGGCACCTGGCCTTCCATGCCCAACTGGCCGAAAAGGTAGGGATACCGAGAGATAATATATTTATTCTCGAAAATGGTGATGTTCTTGAGATTACCGAGGAAGGTGCGAGAAGAAATGGAAAGGTTAACTCAGGCATGGTCTTCATCGATGGAAGGGGCATAAGCGGCGTAGAGGATGTTGTTCTCAGGGATCGAAGGAGACTTGCCCATGACGGGATAGTCCTTGTCCTCCTGACTGTAGAAAAGCTTACAGGGAATATAGTCTCAGGACCTGACATAATATCGAGGGGCTTTATCTTTGAGGATGCCTCTCCAGAAGTGATAGGCGAGGTGAAGAGGATAGTCTCCGATGTCCTGAAGGATATGGACAGGGAATTGATAACAGATTCATCCCTCCTCAAAGACAGGTTGAGAAGTGTTCTTAAAAAATACCTGAGGAATACAATGCAGAGAAGACCTATGATAATGCCTGTTATAGTCGAGATTTGATATAAGGGATGACCTTATGTTGAGATTAAGGTATAACTTTATTCAATTGATATTCAACTATACCAGATGCTCCAGCCTTTTTCAACTTTGGGATGATGTCCCTTACAGTTCTCTCATCTATTACCACATCAATAGCATACCAACCCTTATCTGATAGGGGAGAGACCGTTGGGGAATGCATGGCAGAAAGGAGCGATAGAACCTTTTTAAAGGAATCCTCAGGGACATTCATCTTAAGTCCCACCTTCTCCTCTGCTGCAAGGGCACCTTTTAAGAGCAATGCAATATTTTCCATCTTCTGCCTCTTCCATTTATCCTGCCATGCCTTTTTATTAGCTATAAATCGGGTTGTTGACTCTATCATGGTCTCCACTATTCTCAGGTTATTTGCCCTTAGAGATGCCCCTGTTTCGGTCAGTTCGACTATGGCATCCGCAAGATAAGGTGGCTTTACCTCTGTTGCACCCCAGGAGAAATCCACCTCAGCCTTTATGCCTTTTTGTTTGAGATACCTCTTTGTGAAGCCAACGAGTTCTGTTGCAATCCTCTTACCTTCGAGGTCCTTAATCGTCTTTATCTTAGAATCCATGGGCACAGCTATGACCCATTTGACAGGCCTGAAACCTTCCTTTGCATACCTTAATTCAGCGACCTCAACAACATCTGCATTTTGCTCAAGTATCCAGTCCTTACCCGTAAGGCCACAATCGAGATGACCATCCTCCACATACCTCGCCATCTCCTGAGCCCTTATGAGCATAGACTCTATCTCAGGGTCATCAAAGACAGGATAATAGGACCTGCCCGAGACACTTATTATAAAACCTGCCTTTCTGAAGAGCCTCAATGTAGATTCCTGAAGGCTTCCCTTTGGTAAACCGAGTTTTAATATCTTCTCTTTCACCTTAATACCTCCTCTGGTGTTCCGATCCTTCCGAGTATAGCAGAGGCTGCGGCCACTGCGGGATTTGACAGATAAACCTCGCTCTCAGGATGACCCATCCTGCCTACAAAGTTTCTATTTGTTGTAGCGAGAGCCCTCTCTCCCTTTGCAAGGATACCCATATGCCCACCGAGACAGGGACCACAGGTAGGGGTTGACACAACAGCCTCAGCCTCTACAAAGATATCAAGCAACCCCTCTTTCATAGCCTCCCTGTAAATCTGCTGTGTCGCAGGAATAACAATCATTCTCAGGTTTGGATTTACCTTCTTACCTTTTATCACCGTTGCAGCCTCTCTCAGGTCCTCAAGCCTGCCATTCGTGCAAGAACCTATAACTACCTGGTCAATAGTGATATGGGAGAGTTCCGCAGCAGGCCTCGTATTAGAAGG
>JBKBUA010000080.1:0-9620 GCA_046290845.1 Thermodesulfovibrionales bacterium | reverse complement strand
GTTCCAGGCTTATCAACCTGTCCTGTAAGAAGGGCAAGACAGGCAATTGCCCTCGCAGCCTGTGTTCCGTTTCCATGATGTGTTGACCCGCTCCAGGCATCTATAACAGCAGGCTTTGTTGTTGCTAACTCCCTGGCGATAGTTTCTATTGTTGTCGCAGGAACACCTGTGATCCCCTGAGCCCATTGTGGTGTCTTGTCTGCCACATATGCCTTAAAGTCTGCAAAGCCCACTGTCCAGTTATTTATAAAGGCCTGATCGTGGAGATTATTCTTAATAATATAATTTGCCATGGCAAGGGCGAGGGCGCCGTCTGTTCCTGGTTTGATCTGAATCCATCTACCTCCGTTCATGATAGCCTTTTGCGCTGTCTCAGACAATCTCGGATCAATGACATTCAATTTAGCTCCATTTTTTAATCCATCGAGAAGTATCCGTGGGAGGTGTGACCATTTCATGGCAGCAAGTGGATTCCATCCAAATAGAAGGATATATTTAGCATTCTTAAGATCAGGAAGTGGTCTATCATGACCAAGGACAAGCTTAAAACCTGCCTTCCTTGCCACATCACAGAGATTGGAATGATTCAGGTAATTAGGAGTCCCAAAGTCCTGGCAGAAATCCTCTTGGATATGTGTGAAAGAATGATCCTCTGAGAACCAGATGAGCGATTGAGGCCCGTAAGCATTTCTTATACCCTCAAGCTTAAGGGAGATCTCGTTTATTGCCTGATCATAACTTATAGGAACCCACCTGGGGTCAGCACCAGGAGACCTGTCAGGATTTGTTCTCTTTAAGGGTGTCTTGACGCGATCAGGGTCGTAAAGCGACATTATAGCTGCATTGCCTTTACCACATATCCTCGCTGGATTAGCCTCTGCAGCCCTGTATGCGTAGTAATCAGAGGATATGTTGCTTACATTGATAGGGTTATACATGTTTGGCTCTATCTTAACAACCGTACCATTCACAACATGGGCATAAACACCGCTCTGACCACCGCACATGTTGCAGCATGTTGGAATGCGCACACCTGTCGCTGCATCCGCCTTAGCAGGGAAGGTTGAACTATTAAATTTAATCCCAGCATAGGTTGCGGCCCCTAAAACAGCCGAAATTTTTAAAAAATCACGTCTCGTTAGCTTTTTTTTCACCTCGCACCTCCTAAAATTTAAGTTTTAAAATTTAAATATCTCTTCCCACTAACCCGCCTTTCACCTCCCTTCATAATTAAATTTGCCTGTATTCATTTTACTTATAATAAATTAAGAAATTATTAGATTTTTATTAATTCTTCTTAATCTCCCCAAATCCCGATTTAGAGATGTCGTCATTGCGAGCGAAGCGAAGCAATCTCTCCTTTTTGCAGGGGGATTGCCACGCACCCTTCGGGTGCTCGCAATGACAGACAGAGCAAAGGGTTTGAAAGTCTAAATAGGGATTTGGGATCTCAATGGTTGGTGAGTATATCTAACCAAAAATGTTAAAATAAGAAAATTCATCGGAGGCTTAAATAATGAAAAGGGTTAATATAGGAACAAGGGGAAGCAAACTCGCTCTGTGGCAGGCCGAATGGGTCGCTTCAGAGATAAGAAAGCTGAGACCTGATATTGAGGTCTCCCTCATCAAGATTAAAACAACAGGCGATAAGATACTTGACGTGCCTCTCGCAAAGGTTGGAGGAAAGGGATTATTTGTAAAAGAGATAGAAGAAGCACTGTTAAGGAAAGATGTCGATCTTGCTGTTCATAGCATGAAGGACGTACCAACTGATTTTCCTCCTAATTTACACCTTGCGGCTATCTGTAAGAGAGAAGACCCGAGGGATGCCTTTATAAGCCAGAAGTCAAAAGGGTCTATCTTCAAATATCAGGGGCTCGATGACCTTCCCCGTGGTGCGATAATTGGTACAAGCAGCCTCAGGCGTTCCTGTCAGTTGTTAAATAGAAGGCCTGACCTTAAGATCATACAGTTGAGGGGTAATCTCGACACACGGCTCAGGAAACTGGATGAAGGTCAATTCGATGCAATAATACTCGCCTCAGCAGGTGTCAAGAGACTCGGTCTTGAAAAAAGGATAACGAGCATCCTTCCTATTGATGTGAGCCTTCCTGCCATAGGACAGGGAGCGATAGGGATTGAGTGTAGGATCGATGATGAATTCATAAATAATCTCCTATCCCCTCTGAATGACCCCGAGACCTCGGTCTGCGTGAAGGCTGAAAGGGCATTCCTGAGGAGGCTCGAAGGTGGATGTCAGGTACCTATCGCTGGTTATGCAAGGATGAATGATAAATCTGTTCTAATAATGGACGGCCTCGTAGGGAGCCTTTCAGGCGATAGAATCATACAAGGTCATATAGAAGGAAAACCCGAAAATTGTGAGGACCTCGGCATCAAACTTGCCGAAGACATACTGTCAAAGGGCGCCAAAGAGATACTGAATGAGGTCTATGGAAGGAATTGAAGAGGATCTTCACCCTCGGCACTGATAGAAGGAGCGAGGAGGATTTTATAGAGATACTCCTTTCTTACGGTATCCAGGTTCTCATAGATATAAGAAGATTTCCAAAGAGTAAGATAGCCATCTTCTCAAGGGAGAATCTTGAGGGGCTACTGAAAAGAGAAGGTATAGAATATTACTTTCTCGGTGCAGAACTTGGTGGATTTAGAAAGGGCGGCTACGAGGCATATACAATGACAGAGGAATTTAAAAAAGGAGTGGAAAGAATAGAAGAGATAGCCTCTAACAAGACCTCTGTATTTATATGTGCTGAGCGATTTCCATGGAAATGCCACAGGAAATGGATTGCGAGAGAATTGAAAAAAAGAGGATGGGAGGTCGATCACATAATAGATAAAGGAAAGATATGGATACCGAAATAAAAGGAGGAGGAAAAATGGAAAAGATAGAATTCCTTACAAGGGTTTCAGAGGTCATGAAGTCAATGGTCTCTTATGAGGCAATGATGGAATCCCTGAGAAGGTCATGCCTGAGGAGCGAGGCTGAAAACATAGATCTATTGACGCGGGAAGAAACAAAGGTTGACAGACTTATAGAGGAGTCTGATGGAGTGAATGAGATAAAGGCATCTGAGGATACCTTTGATGCCCTCATACTTAGGTATCTAAAGAACACACAATTTCTGTCAAGCATAGAAGAAGAGTATATTGATATATCAGGCCTTGATAATGACATCGCCTTCTGGAAAAAGACGATGCTTTTCAGGGCTCCTTAATCTGAAGGACCCACTCTCTCTATAGGTATCTGTTGTTCCTGCTCAGGCGCCTCACCTGTAACCTCTCTATACTCAGGTATAACTATACCCCTTCTGACCATAATACTATAAATCAGCCTTGACCGATTTATCACATATCTCTGCTCTCCAGCAGGATTATATCTTCTCGGATTAGGCAGAACCGCTGCAAGCCTGGCAGCCTCCTCCGGGGTGAGTTCAGAAGCAGGTTTTCCAAAGTAATGTCTTGATGCAGCCTCTGCACCGAATATGCCGTCACCCCATTCAATTACATTCAAATATATCTCGAGAATTCTCTTCTTAGACAGAACCTTTTCCATTCTCCACGTTATTATAGCCTCAACGATCTTTCTCAAGGGATTCTTTGAGGGTGAGAGATAGAGATTCTTAACAAGCTGCTGGCTTATGGTGCTCCCACCGAGCTTAAATTTTCTTTCCTTTATATCCCTTTCAATCGCCTTCTGAATAGCCTCATAATCAAAGCCCTCATGTTTCCAGAACTTGTCATCCTCGGCAATAAGAACAGCCTTAACAAGGTATGGTGAAATCCTCTTGAGCGGTACCCATTGTTGCCTTATCCTGTACCTCCGTCCCATTTCTCTCGCCTCTTTCTCACGGTAATTCATGAAGGAGGTCTTTACAGGGTTTTCCTTCCTGAGTTTTGAAATGTCAGGAAAAATAAATAAGATGGCACCAAACAAGATAAATACAGCAATCCCAATAATGAACAAAAATCTTTTCATTTACTTCCCAGGACAAAAGATTTTTCTTGATTGATACAATTTACCATAATGTTGAAGAAACTTAAAAGAGAATCAGACCGCTTTATTTGACACATAAACCATTGCTCTGATAACATAAGTCATAAGTACTTGTATAGGCATTATAAAGGAGAAATTATGCCGACTGTAGAAGAAAGGGTCTCCAATCTCGAGATAGTCCTTGCGGAGTTCATTAAGAATGTTGGTGATGCTCAGATGAGGACAGAGGCAGAATTGCGCGAATTCAAGGATGAGATGAGGGCATTCAAGGACGAGATGAGGGCATTCAAGGACGAGATGAGGGAAGAGAACAGAAAGATGAATAAAAGATGGGGAGAAATATCAAACAAGCTCGGCACAATTGTAGAGGATATTATATATCCTGCCCTAAGGCCTGTTATAAGTCAATATTTTGATTGTGAACCTCTACATATGGCAATGAATATAAGACGAAAGAAGGGAGATTTAAAGGATGAATATGATGCCATTGTGGAGTGTGAGGATACTGTATTTCTCATTGAGGTAAAGGCGACACCAAAGAAGGAATACATTGATGATTTTAGGGTGAATAAGGTAAAGAGGTTCAAGACACTTTTCCCGGAATACACTGGAAAGAGGCTTATCCTTATATTTGCATCCTTGAGGCTCGAGGAGAATACTATTAACTACCTGACCGACAATAAGATCTATGCCATGGCATACAGGGAATGGGAATATATGGATATACTCAATTTTGATGCCCTTAGCGCCAGCAATTAGACATCAATTTAAAGTCGAGACTTTAAAAACACCATCACAATTCAATATGTATCAGGTATCGTGCATCACGTATCCTGATACAGGATGGAAGATACAAGATTAAAGGAGACGAGATGGGATTCTTTGATAAGTTAAAGCAGGGGCTAGCAAAGACACGGAAGGGTTTAATCGAGAAGGTCGAGTCCATCTTCTCGGGAAGAAAGATAGACTTCGAGACCTTAGAGGAACTTGAGGAGGCCCTCCTCACTGCAGACATCGGTGTAAAGGCAACAACAGAGATAATAGACTTTCTTAAAGAAAAGACAAAAAAGGGAGAAATAAAAGACATCTCAAGGATAAAGGAATACCTGAAGCTTGAGATGTCTACCATGCTCGGTGACTCACAACCCCTGATTATTGACAGAAAACCCTTTGTTATACTCGCTGTGGGTGTCAACGGCGTTGGAAAGACAACCACTATCGGAAAGCTTACTGCCAGGTTTGTAGGTGAGGGAAAGAGCGTAATCATGGCTGCTGCTGACACATTCAGGGCTGCTGCCATTGAGCAACTGGAGATATGGGCAAAGAGGACAGGTGCACAGATAGTGAAACACCAGAGTGGTTCTGACCCAGCTGCTGTTGCCTTTGATGCTATTGAGGCAGCAAAGGCAAGGAACATAGACGTAGTGATCGTCGATACCGCTGGAAGGCTCCACACAAAAAGCCCCCTTATGGAGGAATTGAAGAAGGTAAGACGAGTCATAGAAAAGGGTATTCCATCAGCCCCCCATGAGGTGCTTCTCGTTGTTGATGCAACTACAGGTCAGAATGCCCTCAGGCAAGCAGAGATGTTCAATAACGCCATAGGTGTCACTGGCATTGCTTTGACAAAGCTCGATGGTACCGCAAAGGGAGGTATCATCTTTGCTATCAGAAGGGAACTCGGAATCCCCGTAAGATATATTGGTATCGGAGAAGGTATCGAAGACCTGAGGGACTTTGAACCTAAGGAGTTTGTAGAGGCACTTTTTTCATAAAATCAATCCATATAGGGAGGGCTGCCCTTGCACCTGTCTCCTTTGGGCCTATGGGTTTATGATCATCCCTTCCAACCCATACTCCAACAACAAGCCTCTCATCAAAGCCTATAAACCATGCATCGGTATAATCATTCGTTGTGCCTGTCTTTCCGTATAATGGCCTTTTCAGTTCCCTTGCCTTAATTGCCGTTCCTTCTTCAACGACAGCCCTCAGAAGTGTTCTCATCCCATCCCTTACATCCTCAGAGAGTATATCCGTTATCTCCTGGGACTTCTCTACAACCGCAACACCATTCTTATTTGTTACCTTCTCATAAAGCATTGGTTTAACATATTTACCAGTTGCAAAGACGCCATAGGCCGAGACCATCTCGAGGAGCGTCACATCCGAGGCACCGAGGGCAATTGGAAGATAAGGTTGCAGATTGCTCCTGATGCCGAGTATCCTTGCTGTATCGATGATATTTTCAACACCAACCTCTGAGGCAAGCCTCACTGTAGCAGCATTGAGGGATTTTGCTAAAGCGGTCCTCATTGAGACAGGACCATTGTATTTTCCATCATAGTTTTTTGGCATCCATACCTGTCCCGGCCTTGCACCTTTAAGTGTAATAGGTG
Organism: Thermodesulfovibrionales bacterium; assembly: GCA_046290845.1. Classification (GTDB taxonomy): domain Bacteria; phylum Nitrospirota; class Thermodesulfovibrionia; order Thermodesulfovibrionales; family UBA9159; genus JBBIPQ01. Next base: position 3,206 of record JBKBUA010000080.1, on the reverse strand, counting down.
AGTCGAGGATTATATCATCAGCCCTTTTGCCCCCTTCAAGAGCCGTCAGATAAACAAAGGGCTTAAAGGCACTGCCTGGCTGTCGTAAAGCCTGTGTAGCCCGATTGAACTGGCTCCTCCAGAAGTCAGTACCACCAACCATTGCCTTAATAGCTCCTGTTCTCAGGTCGATTGCGATCAGGGCTGCCTCAACACCACTCCTCACCCTCTTCTCCACAGATTCCACACCCTTTTTAACAGCCTCCTCAGCAGCCTTCTGAAGTTCATAATCTATAGTTGAGTAAATCTTGTATCCACCTGTGTAAAGGCTATTGTTAAATTGTGGTTCCAGCTCCTGCCTTAACATCTCGATAAAATAAGGTGCCTCATATCTCCTGAAATGCGGAGCCTTAGGCAGTAGCTCCTTCTCTGCCTCAGCATATTGTGCCTTGTTTATAAAGCCATGCCTTAACATTTGTTTCAGTACCATCGATCTCCTCTCGATGGCCTTCTGGGGATTCTTAAAGGGTGAGTAATGGGAAGGAGACCTGGGTAGCGTGGCGAGAAGTGCTGCTTCTCCAACTGAGAGATCCCTCACAGATTTCCCAAAATAGACCTGAGATGCCGCCTCAATCCCATAGGCCCTCGCGCCAAAATAGGCCTGATTGAGATAAAGGCCCAGTATCTCATCCTTTGTGTATCTCTTCTCTATCTTGATTGAAAGAAGCGCCTCCTTAATCTTCCTCGTGAGGGTTTTCTCAGGCTTCAGAAAAAGCATCTTAGCAAGCTGCTGGGTTATAGTGCTACCACCCTGTGCCACCTTCATCTCCCTTATATCATTAAGAAGGGCTCTGAGGATACCTATAATGTCAACGCCAGGATGATAATAAAACCTCACATCCTCAATCGAGACAAAGGCCTTCTTTACATGGTCAGGTATTAGATAATGGGGGACAAAGGTTCTCCTTTCGAGGTAGAGTTCAGCCATTACCTTTCCATCAGAGGAATATACGAGCGATGACTCAGCAGGGGCGTACTCCTCAAGGCCCCTTAAGGCAGGCAGGTCAGTAATTGCCCAGTATATATATCCCCCTGCCACTCCTAAAATGATTGAGGGCAGTATAATGATTAGAACTAATCTCTTCATCAGTATCTATCATAGCTGACAAAGTCCTCAAGCCTCCTTCTGAAGGCCCTCGGAAGGAGTGTAATACCACTTCTGAGATAACCCACTGCTATTATCATGGGAATAATCTTATCCTCTGGTATACCAAATTCCTTCTTTATACATCCCTCATCAAAGCCATCCATTGGATGGGTCTCAAGACCGAGACCCTTAGCTGCGATCATGAGGTTCATAGCAAAGAGAGAGGCATTCTTAACAGCAAAGAGCTTTCTCTTAAGGCTATCCACGGTTCCATAGAGGTTTGCAGCCATACCCTCATAGGTCTCCCTCATATCAGGCTTCATATAACCCAGTTCTTGCCAGCTATCGAGGACTGCCTCGATGTTTTTTTCAACAGCCTCGGGATCTGCGATTATTATCAATACAACAGATGCCTCTTCCACCTTTGGCTGATTAAAGGCACACTGCCTTAAAACCTTTTTCCTCTCCTGATCCTTAACTACAATCACCCGCCAGGGCTGGAGATTGAAGGATGAGCATGCGAGGTTAGCAGTTTCTAACAGTTCAACGAGCTTTCCTTCGTCTATATCCTTTCCTGTTTCAAAGAAATTTATAGACCTCCTCTCCCTTATGGCCTGAAGCACATCCATACCAAACCTCCTCAGTTTTTTTCTTTAAGACTATCAAAATGATCATGAGCTGTCAAGGAAGTAATGAATGAGTATTATTAACAGGAGTAGATAAGGATTCAGATATAGTCTGACATTAATACAAAATGTGATATAATTCAAACAAGACTTTGGACCAGGAATAAAGGGAAGACTCAAGAGGGATTATATAGATATTGGCAAAGGCAGGGATATAGAGGTAAATATCAAGGTTTTTTGTCTTCTCGATTCCTGTAAGTGAAAGGGCAGCGTGCCTTTTGATATAATAGCTCATACTGACAGTTAAAAAGTCATGAGCTATAAGCTATGAGCGATCAACATGTTCCTGATGATTATTACTGGTATGCCCTTTACGTCAAATCAAGACACGAATTCAGTGTTCTTGATAGGCTTTCGAGGGCAGGAATCGAGACATTCCTCCCTTCTGTTGAACGCCTCAGCAGGTGGAAGGACAGAAAGAAACTGATTCATTATCCCCTCTTTCCTGGATATATATTTGTCCATATCAGGAGAGTCACATCGGACATAATGACTGTGCTGAAGACACCAGGTGTTGTGAGATTTCTTGGATTCGAGCCGAGGAATCCCGAGGTAATCCCTGACGAACAGATATATTCCCTAAAAAGACTCATTGAAAGCAAAGAGCAGATAGACCCCTACCCTTACATCAAGGAGGGACAAGTTGTCAGCGTGAAGAAGGGGCCACTCACAGGGGCTACGGGCATCCTCATAAAGAAAGAAGACAGGCATTTCTTTGTTGTATCTATCGATATACTAAAGAGGTCTGTAGCTGTAAAGATAGATGCATCCGATGTGGAGGCGGTGACTTAAATAACAAAGTAATTATTATGCCTTAATGATATAATTTATTACTATTCTGTTTGGACATTTTGAATTTTGGGGAAGTCAAATCACTTTGAGGAAAGGGTATCTATAATGAAGGTACTGATTACAGGCACAGCAGGGTTCATAGGGTTTCATCTAACAGAGAAGCTTTTAAAAAAAGGCCATGAGGTGATCGGTCTCGACAATATCAATGATTACTACGATGTGAATCTCAAGTATGCCAGATTAAAAAAATCAGGGATTGAGAGAGAAGATATAGATTACGGAAGGCCTGTCCAGAGCAGACATAGTCCGCATTACAAGTTTATAAAACTGAACCTCGAAGACAGGGAAGGAGTCCTGAAAATTTTCTCCCATGAAGGGTTCGATATGGTTGTCAACCTTGCTGCACAGGCTGGGGTCCGCTATTCACTCATAAACCCTTACTCTTACATAGAGAGTAACATCCTGGGGTTTCTCAACATCCTCGAAGGCTGCAGGTACAATAAGGTTAAGCACCTTATCTTTGCCTCTTCAAGCTCTGTCTATGGCTTAAATACAAAGATGCCCTTTTCTGTTCATCACAATGTTGACCATCCCGTCTCCCT
>JBKBUA010000007.1:31976-36322 GCA_046290845.1 Thermodesulfovibrionales bacterium | reverse complement strand
CAACCCCGTTCCTCAAGGAGCGGGATAGAGATAACAGGTGATGAACTTAAGGTCAGGCTTAAGTCACCACCTGTGGACAATAAGGCGAATGAAGAACTTATTGAGGTTTTAGCAGATGAACTTGGTGTTAAAAAGGGTTCGATTTCTATAATTAGAGGACTGTCCTCAAGACAAAAAGTTCTCTTGATCAAAAGATCTTCATAATTTCTTCATCTTTAAGGATTATTTTAAGATAATGCAGATGCTGAAAGATTTATTCAGGGTATTTTTTCGCAATATCTCCATTATTCTAAGGGCATTTTCCGGGTTAATAGCTCAAAAAGGAGATTTTAAACTGTTGAGTCTATTGACCCTCCTTTTTGTCTTTTTCTCTTTTTCTATTTTTGCACAAGAACACAGAACCCCCTATGGTGATTATCAGGAATGGTGTGGAGCTTATGGGGTTTGCAAGAATGATATGAGTGCAGAGGATGCGGAGACTGCAATCACGAGATACTTCTCATCAAAGGGGTTGAGGGTTGGAAGGATACAGCACAGGGGCAGATTTGTGGAGGCCGAGATATATAGAAATGGCAGGTTGACCGACAGGATAATCTTTGATAGGAAGACAGGAAGGATGAGGTCAGCCTATTAGCTGTTTTTTTAGAAAAATTTTATTATAATAAATAAATTTCATTTTGGTTTTTAATTTGCAGACATCAGAGCAGGGTTGAGGTTATATTAATATACCTGAAAGGAGAAGGGATTTGGAAAAGACTGATAAGAATATAATAGATAAGATATGGGATTTTTTTGCTTCTGTTAAGCTGGCCATTATAATATTTGCTGTTCTTTCTATCACCTCTATAGTAGGAACCATTATTGAACAGAATGCTGAACCCGAAAGAAATATTAAATTACTAACAAAGTTTTTTGGCCCTTCTGTTGCACCAACTGCCTTCAGGGTTTTTGACAGCCTTGGATTTATGGATATGTATCATTCATGGTGGTTTATAACGATTCTATTATTATTTGCCACGAACCTGATCATCTGTTCCATTGACAGATTGCCAAAGATCATTAAGCTCGTTAAAGAACCTGTTAAACCCCTCTCGGAGGAACATTTTAAGGGCTTTGGTATTAAGAAAGAGATAATACTTAAAGGCAAACCCGAAAAGGTCAAGGCTTCGGTGGAAAGGGCAATAAAAAAGGTGCTCGGCCTGAATCCATCAGAGATAAAGGAGGAAAAGGGTTATCAGTTATTCTCGCAGAAAGGTAGCTTTACGAGGCTCGGGGTGTATATTACCCATTTCAGCATCCTCATAATCCTTACAGGTGCAATAATAGGTATATTCTTCGGTTTTAAGGGTTTCCTGAATCTGCCCGAAGGAGAGATTTCAAATGTTGCTTTTACGAGAAATGGCCAGGAAAGGCCCCTCGGCTTTAATATCAGGTGTGATGACTTCAATGTGGATTTTTATGGCAACTCAGACATGCCAAAGGAATACAGTAGCATACTAACGGTCATAGACAATGGCCAGGAGGTATTAAGGAAGCGAATAGAGGTGAATGAACCCCTTAAGTATAAGGGTGTCACCTTTTATCAATCAAGCTACGGTATAGTCCCCGGCTCAGGAGAGAGGAGCATATTTATATTCAGGATAACACCTGTTGGTGGTAAGACTGAGGAAGTAAGATTGAGGTTTGGTGAGACCTTTAAAATCCCGAACACGGATATGACAGGAAAGATAGAGGATTTCAGTCCTGCCATTGCCTTTGATCAGACAACAGGAAGACCCTTCACTTATGCTGAGCAGATGAGTAACCCTGCTGTATTTATAAGCTTCAGTGAGAAGGGAAAACCAAAATATGGTGGCTGGATACTCAAAAGACATCCAGGTACATGGAACCTGCCAGAGGGACATACCGTAGAGTTTGTTGATCTCTGGGGTATTCAATATACAGGTCTTCAGGTCAGGAGGGACCCTGGTGTGTGGGTCGTTTATCTCGGGTGTATAGTTATGGCCCTTGGTCTCTACATTGCCTTTTTCATGAGCCACAGGAGGATATGGGTAAGGCTGATTGAGGATAAGAATAGCACCAGGGTTATCATTGGTGCCACAGCAAACAAAAACAGGCAGGCCTATGAAAGAAGGATAGAGAAGATGTTAGATTACATAGCGAATCAGGAAGGAGGTCATTGATGGATAGCTCTACATTTTTCGGAATATCGACCCTGGCATATTTTCTTGCCATGATTACGTATATAACCTATCTTGCCTTTAGAAGGTCCCAGGTGGGATCTGTTGCCACGACAATTACTATAATAGGCTTCGTATCCCAGACACTGGCAATAATATTGAGATGGAAGGAGTTTTATGAAATCGGCCAGATGGGTATACTCAGGGCGGCTCCATTTACAAATCTCTATGAGTCTCTTATATTCTTTATCTGGTGCTTGATACTCGGCTATTTAATTATAGAGTATAAGTACAAGAACAAGTCCTTTGGTGCCTTTGTAACACCAATCGCTGGCCTTGCCCTGGCCTTCATAGATCTTACCGGTATGTCAAAGGAGATTCAGCCCCTTGTCCCTGCTCTGCAGAGTAATTGGCTCCTTGCCCATGTTGTCATGAGTTTTATCTCCTATTCGACCTTTGCCCTTGCCTTCAGCACCGCCCTTATGTATCTGATAATTAGGTCTGACAAGAGGACGGAACCATCCTATGTATTCTGGACTTTAATGATGGGTATATTTATTGTCCTTCTTGTGGCGATGGGCCTTGATTATCTTAAGTACAGGTTCTTTATTCAGAGGCCCGAGGTGCTGATAAAGAGTTATCTCTTTAAGGCTACCTTTAAGAACGAGTCAGGCCTTATCTCGATCTTGAGCTGGATTGTTTCTCTTTCTTTTATCTTTTTTCTCTGGAGGTACGGGTATGTATTCAAAAGGATACTCGATTCCTTCTCACTTTCCCCTGATGTTCTTGATGAAATAACCTATAAGAGTATAGCAATCGGTTTCCCTGTCTTTACCCTCGGCGGGCTGATCTTTGGGGCCATCTGGGCTGATCAGGCCTGGGGTGTTTACTGGAGTTGGGACCCTAAGGAGACGTGGTCATTGATAACATGGTTTGTCTATGCCTTTTACCTTCATGCAAGGTTATTAAGAGGCTGGAAGGGTAGAAGGATAGCTGTGGTGGCGGTTGTGGGTTTCGTTACGGTTGTATTCACCTATCTGGGGGTCAATCTGCTCCTATCGGGGCTCCATAGTTATGGTGCCTTAGAGTAGAATTTCGGATGGGTCTGAGGACAAAGGGTCTCTTTACCTTTACACTAATACTCGCACCTTCGCTTATCATTTTTGCTCTTCTAAGCATAAGGTTTGCTGAAAGACAGATACTCAAGAGTGAGGCAGAAAGGGTTTCCCTCATAACAGAGATAGTCCGAAATGGTCTCGTAACAATAATGGTTGAGGGCAGGGGGAGGGATCTGAAAAGATTCCTCGATGCCCTTATTGCAGAGGATATAGAGGGCATTTACATCCTGAATAGAGATGGAAATGTTATAAGCTCAACAACCTCGCCTGCTCTCGATAAACGATTTCTGAATCAGGTACTATCCCATTCATGGAAGAAAAAAACCCAGGAGATGTCACTCATGAAGATAAATGAAAAGGACATATATTCCTCGATATTACCCATTTATAATGAGAGGACCTGTCAGAAATGTCACGGCAGTAAAGAGGACATTCGAGCCATCCTCCATATAGAGGTATCAAGGACAAAGACCATTTCAAAACTGAAGAACCTGAGGTATCAGGTAATATTTCTGACATCTCTTGTATTCGTTATCCTGCTCTATCTCTTTTACCGATTCAATATAAGTAACCTTCTGAGACCAATCGCTCAGATGACTGATACCCTGAAGAAATATGGCGCAATAGATAGTAAGTTAGACATGGATGAGTTACAGACTTTAATGTTCCATATTAATGATCTTTCGAGGAATATTGAGCTGATGACACAGGAAACAAAGGCATTACAATCCACAAATAAGGAGCTTTTGAAAAAAATTGATAATTTAAAGATGAGTGTCAAGGAGAATGTAGCAAGACCTCTGTCAAAAATAATGGCTTCTATAGAGGCCTTTTCAGAGGAATTGGATCATGATGATCCAAAGAAGGAGATACTGAAGACCTTAATATCAGAGCATAAAAGACTTCTTAAGATACTGGAGGACTTGAATAAGTCCTGATTTTTTAGTTATTTTAAAATATAAGCATTGAAAGGAGGTAAAGAGATGAATCAAATAAAGACATTGGTTTTACTTGTTCTGCTAACGCTTATCCTTGTCTGGGCAGGGGC
>JBKBUA010000007.1:9760-31879 GCA_046290845.1 Thermodesulfovibrionales bacterium | reverse complement strand
GCCGCGTTAGGTGGGAAACAGGGCATGACGATCGCCCTGGTCTTCGCCTTTGGTATGAACTTTTTCGCTTACTGGTTCAGTGATAAGATAGTGCTCAGGATGTACGGGGCAAGAGAGGTTACAGAGGTTGAGGCACCAGGACTTTACGCCATTGTCAGGAGGCTTACCCAGAAGGCTGGAATGCCTATGCCGAGGGTCTATATCATAGATAGCGAGCAACCGAATGCCTTTGCAACTGGCAGGAACCCAGGACACGCTGCTGTTGCGGTCACTTCGGGAATAATGCGAATCCTGAGCCAGGAAGAGCTGGCCGGGGTCATCGGTCATGAACTCTCCCATATCAGGCATCGTGACATACTTATCAGCACAATTGCTGCTACTATCGCTGGTGCAATAAGTTATCTTGCCCAGATGGCACAGTGGGCAGCCCTTTTTGGACACAGGGATGATGACGAAGGTGGTAGCCCTGCTGCCGCCCTGATAATGATGATTATAGGTCCTATTGCAGCCCTTATAGTCCAGATGGCGATATCACGATCGAGGGAGTACCTTGCTGATGAGGGTGGTGCAAGGCTTGTTGGCAACCCCCGATACCTCGCTAACGCCTTGCGTAAACTGCATTTTGCCTCTCAGCAGATTCCGATGGAGGCGAATCCTGCAACATCTCATATGTTTATTGTTAATCCTTTATCAGGTGGAGGGCTTTTGAGGCTCTTCAGCACACACCCGCCTATTGAGGAAAGGATAGCTCGACTTGAAAGCATGAGCCTGAGTTAACTTGACTCTTTATTGCCCGATTGTTCAAAATAGTGTCAACTTATGAAGGTCCTTGTTACAGGTGCGACAGGTTTCATCGGTAGTCATCTCGTTGAAGAATTAATAAAAAGGGGCTACGATGTAACCTGTCTCGTCAGGAAGACCTCGAATCTCAGGTGGATTGACGGTCTTAAGGTCAATCTGGTTTATGGGGACTGCGAAAAAGGTACCCTGGAGCATCTGCCTGATGATGTAGATTATGTATATCACCTTGCAGGTCTGACAAAGGCGCTTAGAGAAGAGGATTTTTTCTGTGTAAATGCAAGGGGAACAGAGAATCTCCTAAGTGCCCTCTCGTCAAAGGGGAGGGGATTAAAGAGGTTTCTATACCTGAGCAGCCTTTCTGCGGCAGGCCCAAGCGAGGATGGTAGACCTGTAGATGAGTCTGTCAAACCGAGGCCTGTCTCAGCATATGGAAAGAGCAAGCTTGAAGGTGAGGTCATAACATTGAGATATGGAGAGACTCTACCTGTTACTATTATCAGGCCTCCTGCTGTTTACGGGCCCAGGGATCGAGACCTTCTTGTATTTTTAAGGATGTTGAAAAAGGGCTTTTATCCATATTGGGGAAAATGTTATTATTCTATGATTTATGTGGATGACCTCGTGAGGGGAACGATCCTGGCAGCAGAAAGTGAAGGGACGGTCGGGAAGATATATTTCTTATCAGATGGAGGGGTTTACTCAAATGATGATATAGCATCAGAGATCATCGAGGTCTTTAACTCGAAGGTTATGAAAGTTAAGGTGCCGCTTTCAATGATCTCACTCTTACTGAGTCTATCAGGTATGTTAAAGAAGAAGGCATCAATTATAAACAGGGATAAACTCAGAGAGATAAGATATTCTAACTGGATCTGCGATTCAACAAAGGCAGAAAAGGAGATGGGCTTCAGGCCAAAAGTAAAGATAAAGGAAGGGATAAAATGGACAGCAGATTGGTACAGGATTCATCAATGGCTTTAAAGAAGACGGTAGATATTTTTGACAAGTGCTTTAAGTTTACGAAGGCTAAGGAACTGATGGCTGTGGGTCTCTATCCCTACTTCAGGGTAATAGAGAGCGCCCAGGACCCCGAGGTCTATATCAATGGCAAACGGATGATAATGGTTGGTTCAAACAATTACCTTGGCCTCACAAATCATCCAAAGGTGAAGGAGGCGGCCATAAATGCAATCAAGAAATACGGAACAGGCTGTGCAGGATCAAGGTTCCTCAACGGCACGCTTTCTATACATGTCGAGTTAGAGGAGAAGCTTGCCCGATTTATAAGGAAAGAGGCTGCCCTGGTCTTCTCCACAGGGTTTCAGGTCAATTTAGGTGTTATATCAGCCCTTGTTAGTAAGGATGATGTTGTGATAATCGACAAGATGGACCATGCCAGCATTATCGATGGCTGCAGGCTTTCTTATGGGGAAATAAGAAAATACAGGCACAATGATATGGCAGATCTCGAAAGGGTATTGCAACAATACGAGGGCAAGGGGAAGCTCGTTGTGGTGGATGGTGTCTTCAGCATGGAGGGAGACATTGTCAATCTGCCCGAGGTGGTAAAACTGACAAGGCAGTATGGAGCAAGGCTTATGGTGGATGATGCCCACGGCATTGGTGTCCTTGGTAAGACAGGAAGGGGAACAGCAGAACACTTTGGTCTTGAGGATGATGTTGATATTATAATGGGCACTTACAGCAAGTCCCTGGCCTCGATAGGTGGTTTTATAGGTGGTTCAGAAGAGGTGATTCATTATATAAAACATTTTGCCCGTTCCCTTATTTTCAGCGCAAGCCCACCGCCCGCATCAATTGCTGCAGTTAGTGCTGCAATAGATATTATAGAAAGCGAACCCGAGAGGATAGAGAGACTCTGGAAGAATACGAGAAAGATGTTGGAGGGCTTTAAAAATATGGGCTTTGAGGTAGGACCGAGCGAAACCCCTATCATACCCATTATCGTTGGAGATAATGAGACAGCCTTCAAGATGGCAATGATGCTTCAGGAAGAAGGTGTCTTTGCGAATGTTGCTGTAAGCCCTGCTGTTCCTGATGGAAAGGCCCTCATCAGAACGAGTTACATGGCAACTCATACAGATGAGCATCTCGATAAAGTACTGGAGGCCTTCAGAAAGGTTGGCAAGACCCTCGGTCTTATAGACTGACTTGAATATAATCGAGGTAAAAGATAAGGGGATCAACGATTTTATTGAATTCCCCTTCAGGCTTTATTCAAAAGACCCCCTTTATTCACCCCCTTTAAGGAGTGAACTTAAAAAAGACTTTTCCGAGTCTAACCCCTTTTTTAGACATGCGAGGGTAAGGTTTTTTGTTGTAAAAAAGGATGGATATACAGCAGGAAGAATAGTCTCGATAATAAACAGGAGACATATCCAGTTTCATGATGAAAGGGCAGGTTTTTTTGGCTTCTTTGAGTGTATAAATGATTTTGATGTGGCCCGACTCCTCCTCGATACAGTAAAGAGAGATTTAATCGATAACGGAATGGTTGTGATGAGGGGGCCGATGAATTTTTCTACTAACGAGGAGTGTGGTTTTCTTATCGAGGGCTTTGAACATCCACCTCTTCTCATGACCCCTTATAATCCACCTTATTATAATGATTTCATGGAGAGATACGGAATGATGAAGGCAAAAGACCTCTATGCCTTTATCCACGATGTAAGGGACAGGCTTCCTGAAAAGATCCTGAGGGTTGCCGCAGTAGCAGAGAAAAGAGGGATAATTGTAAGACCTGTTAAAAAGGCCCGATTTAACGAGGAAATGCTAATTTTCAAGGAGGTTTATAATTCTGCGTGGGAAAGGAATTGGGGTTTCATACCCCTTACGGATGAAGAACTGTATTATCTCGGATCTAAGTTAAAGGATATAGTGATACCTGATCTGACATTAATAGCAGAGGAAGAGGGTGTGCCTGTTGGCTTTATGGGGCTTTTACCAGACTTTAACCTTGTATTAAGAAAAATAAAGGGAAGATTGACCCCTATTACAATCATTAAGGCCCTTTATTACTCAAAGATGATTAAAGACCTCAGACTTCTCCTCCTCGGCATAAAAAAGGAATACAGACACAGGGGTGTAGATGCCCTTCTCTTCAGGGAGGGCTTTAAGGCCGTGAGAAAAGGAGGATATAAAAGGGTTGAGTTCTCCTGGATACTCGAGGACAACACACCTGTTCAGAGGCTTGTGGAGATGATAGGCTCAAGGCTCTATAAGAGATACAGGATCTATGAACAATTAATCGCTTAAAGATTAACCCCCCTTAATACCAGTACAGTATTTATACCGCCAAAGCCAAAGGAGTTTGATATCGCTATATCCATATTAGTCTTTTTGGATTCCTTAAATATCTGAATCATGCATCTATCATCTATCTCGGAGGTGTTTATTGTGGGTGGTATGAGCTTTTCTTGAATCGACAAAAGCGTTACCGCTACCTCAAAGGCACCTGAGGCTGCAAGCATATGACCTGTCATTGACTTTACAGCCACTGCTGGTATCTTCCTGTCACCAAAGACCGATCTCAAGGCATCTGACTCAACGAGGTCTCCTATCTGCGTGCCTGTACCGTGGGTATTTATCATATCTACGTCCCTCGGATCAAGGCCTGCGCTTCTTAACGCATCCTTTATTGATTTTGCCTCTCCTTCGGCTGAAGGTCTTGTCATATGATAGGCATCGACGGTATTACCATAACCTATTATCTCTCCGTATACCTTCGCCCCTCTTTTCATTGCCTCTTCAAGATCCTCAAGCACCATAACGCAAGAGCCCTCAGCAAGGACAAAACCATCCCTTCCTTTATCAAAGGGTCTCGGTGTTTCTGATGTCATATCAGACAGTGCACCTGCTACACCATAACCTTTCAGACAGAGCTCGCTAACAGGTGCCTCGGAACCTCCCGCAAGGATGGCCTTAAGCGAACCTGAACTAATCAGACGATAAGCTTCGCCCAGGGCGCTTGCACCAGAGGCGCAGGCATTTGATATGCCGAGACAGTAACCTTGAATCCTGAGTTTTTGTGCAACATATGATGCAGCCATGCTAACTGTAGTGGTTGGCATCAAATAAGAAGAGGGTTTATGCCTTCTGACCTCCCTTTCAATCGTGTTTATACCACCGCGACTTGAACCTATAATGACACCTGTATCCTTGTTGAATCCTGAGTGAAGTATCCCTGCATCCTCTGCTGCCATCATAGCTGCTGCAACAGCATACTGCACAAAGGGATCGAGTCTGATGGACTCTTTTTTTGTTAGAAACATTTCGGGATCGAAGCCTGTTAACTCACCTGCCAGCTTCCAGGGAAGAGAACTGGCATCAAATCTCGTTATCTCCTTTATGCCTGACTGTCCAGTCTTCAAGGCTTTCCAAGATTCTGGAAAAGAGTTTCCAAGGGGTGTCACGGCACCAATGCCTGTTATTACCACTCTTTGCATAATTTGCCCTGTGTTACATAAAAATTTAGGCCTGGCATGCTTCAACCTTCATTTAGATTTATATAATAACATGGGTCTTAAGTTTGCCGTTAGAAATAATACCCTAATGTTGCAAAAAATATGAGGCAGGCACAATTCAAAACCTTTTATAATGCGATTGGACATTAAATGTGATGCCATAAACAGAATTGTACCTGTGGTGCCGTTCAATCTAAACCGCCTTATGATCGAAATGCTGCTATCGGTATCGCAGATAAAAGGTTTTTCATCATGCCTGCCTCATAGAAATTGGTTGTTTTATGCAATGTTTAGGTAATATAAACCGATGCGCGATTTAGCGAGTTATTACCTATATTGATTTTAAACGTTAAATTATCATATAGTATGTATATACAAACTATATGGGAGGTTATATGCAAACACAGATGATTATAAGGGTTGATTCTAATACAAAAAGCAAATTTCAAAAGATTGTGAGGATGGAAGGTAAAACGACTAGCGAAAAGATCAGAGAGATGATGAAAGATTACATTGCACAGAAAGACTTTGCTGCAGCAATTGACAGGGTTTGGGACAAGATAACAACAGAGTTTAAGAAAAGAGGGATTACTAAAGATGATATAGAAAGAGCTATTAATGAAGTGAGGACAACTAAGAGACGATGAAGGTCGTGATAGATACAAATGTTTTTATTTCCTCTTTTCTAAATCCTCATGGAAATCCTAAAAAGATTGTAGATATGTGGAAAGATGGTCATTTTATCCTCTGCATAACAGAAGATATAGTTTTTGAGTATGTAGAGGTTCTAATCAGATTGGGTATCCCGATCGGGAAAATAAAAGAATTGACAGGTCTTTTTAAAGAAAGGGCAAATGTAGAATTTATTATGAGCATTGAAAAAATGGAGATAATAAAAGATGACCCTCAAGACAACAAGTTTATAGAGTGTGCAGTTACTGCGAATGCTCAATATATTATCTCTGGAGATAGGCATTTAAAGGCGTTAAAGAGTTTTGGCAATATCAGAATACTTTCACCTTCTGAATTCTTAGAATTATGACAAAAAACTTTTATCAATACGGCTTAAAATTAATCTCTTTTTTTTATAATTGCAAATGTTTCGATTGAACTCACCAAAAGCCAATTCTTTCTTATTTAAGTGGATTCGAGGGTTTAAATTCTTTAAGGCATGCAAATTGTTATAATAGAACATGTCCTTTTATTCTCTGGGCAGGATAAGTGATTTTATAAATAGAAAAACGGCATTCTTTTTATTGCTTCAATTAGTCCTGATAGTTTCGTTTCTCGGATACAGAAATTACAAGGACTCTGATATTGGATGTGTGGCATGTCATGCGAATAAAGAGAGGATGCAGTCCCTCGGCTACCCGCAATTTTACATGACGCGGGAGACGGTTGAGAAGGAGAGCAATCATCAAAATGTAAAATGCCATGAATGTCATCTTGGTGATGGAAGAGCTTCAGATGCAGGAAAGGCTCATAAGGGCATGCTGAAGGCGCTACTCATCAATGAGGCCGGAGACGTCCTTGAGAGGAAGAAGGTTGCCCCAGGGCCGTTGTTACCTCATGGCACTGACAGGATAAGAGAGTTGCTTCCAGAAAATACAGAGGTTCGGAATATCCTCTGGCATGACAGAAACCCTGAGACCTTGAATTTTGACCCTGCGATTGCAAAAAAGACCTGCGGAAAATCTAACTGTCACCCCCAGGAACTTAAACAGTTCAGCACGACCATTATGGGGACAAATTTCAGACAGAGGACCATGAGGACATGGACTGAACCTTATGGCCCCCATAACTGTGGACCTTCCTTTGCTGACCTTCCACCTTTACCTTATCTGAAAGAAGCGGGCTTTGACTTCAAGAATACAGGCGATATAGTGAGGAACCTGAATGTACCTTTCTCAAAAGAGCAGGCTATTGCAAAACAGAAGTTCTGCAATGTCTGCCACGCAGGCTGTCTTGACTGTCACTATGCACCAGACAGACAGAAGGGTGTTCATAACTTCCTGAGGAGGCCAACATCCGAGAGTTGTGCTGGAAATGGAAGGGGAACCTCTATCTGTCATCCAGGAGCAATGCAGAGCAGGAGGGGTGAAACGTATATTGGTGGCGATTATTCAATTCCAACAGGGATGTCCCCTGATGTCCATTACAAAAAAAATATCCATTGTGCTGATTGTCATTCCACAGGTGAAAGGGGAATGGGGGACATGCAGAGAAAGGCAACCTGTCAGGGCTGTCATTACAGGATTGAGGAATCTCATAAGAAGGGACCGCATAAGGGCCTTGATTGCGCTACCTGTCATATAAATGAACTCAGGGGTTATCAGATCACTATCTGGGGGCCTGGCTATGTGGCTGATAAGCCAAATCCCTTTAAGAAATATTCCCTTTATTACGGGATTCAGAAACCACCAATCATCATGAAGGATCAGAAGGGCATCTGGATGCCTGTGAAGATATGGCCTCACAGTGTGGGAAACATCAAGGAAGATGTAAATCCATCTAAGGGGGTGATGTTTCGATGGCCCCGGGGGGAGACAAGGGATGCCTATTATGTAATAGGCACCTTTGATAACCTGCCATCAAATAACAAACATCTACTCTGGATTGAGATTGAACAGGCAGCTCATCCCTTTGGTAAGGCCAGGGATTGTGAAAGCTGTCACAAAAGCGAAAGGCAGATAGCGATCTCGACCTGGAGGTTTGAGGATGACCAGGGTGCAGAGCCCTTTAATGGTAGCCATCGAATAGTTGCTGATAAGGATTCCCTGAGGATTGAGGGTTTAAAGAATACAACACCTCTTAATCTTCTGGAGGGAGCGAGGCTTGAGGACTTTGCCTCATGGGTCTATCTCAAGGACAAATGGGTTATGCCTGGAGATTTTTCAATAAAGACGGACAGGGCAAAGTATCTTCTCAGTCTCAGGAAGTTCAGAGAAATTGAAAAAAGACTGAGGATTTTAGAGAGGGAATCTCGGACATATGACAAAAAAACCTTAAGAAGATACCGAGAATTAAGGGGTTCCATCCTGCATAATCATGAAGATGAGCAATTAATAAGAGAGTTAAATAAGTTATAATAAAGCATGAAAACAGCCCTTACGATAGCAGGCTCTGACCCCACAGGAGGGGCAGGTCTTCAGGCAGACCTAAAGGTGTTCAGGGCCTTTGGTATACACGGGTTGTCAGTTTCTACTGCCCTTACCGCACAAAATACAACATCCATCGAAGACATCCTGCCTGTGGAACCCAAATTTTTTGAAAAACAGATGGAAACCCTCCTTTCCGATATCAAACCTGATGCTGTAAAGATAGGGATGATCTATAGTGAATCCCTTGTCTTTATAATAGCAGAGGCCATTAAGAGATACTTGCTCGATAATATCGTTGTTGACCCTGTCACGGTCTCATCAACAGGCTTTGGTCTCGTTGATTCAGGTACACTGGATAGAGTCAGGGATGTCCTTTTCCCTCTTTCGATGGTTGTAACACCGAATATATATGAAGCAACCGTTCTCACCGGTGTGAACATAGAGAATGAGACGGATATGCATGAGGCGGCAAGGAAATTGAAAGATATGGGGCCCCAGGTGGTCGTAATTACAGGGGGTCACCTTGAGAGAATTACAATGGATCTTTATTATGATGGTTATGACTTTCAGAGAGTAGAATCCTATAAGATTAAGGGTGAATATCACGGAACAGGATGTGTCTTTTCTTCTTCCATTGCTGCGGCCCTTGCAACAGGATATTCTCCCCTCGAGTCCGTCCGGAGGGCAAAGGGGTTTGTTACCGATGCTATAAGCAAGGCCTATCATATCGGAAAGGGTCTTGGAATACTTCAGGTATGACAAAGAATAAGATTCAATATCAGTGCCAGGCCTGCGGTTATATAAGCGCAAAGTGGTTGGGCAAATGTCCTGACTGTGGAGGATGGAATACGATGGTTGAGGAGATGAAGATTGTTTCCGTGAGGGGACTTATTAAAAAGGCAATGCCCCAGCCACTCAGTTCCATCACAGCAGGTAATGAAAAGAGAACTACAACAGGAATAAGAGAGTTTGACAGGGTCCTTGGAGGAGGTGTTGTCGAAGGCTCTGTTGTCCTTGTGGGAGGAGACCCTGGGATTGGTAAGTCAACCTTGCTGATTCAGGCGGCCTCTAATCTCAGGACCAAGGGTAATGTCCTCTATGTGTCGGGAGAGGAATCGCCTGAGCAGATTAAACTAAGGGCATCGAGACTCCAGATAAACTCTGATGATATTCTACTTCTTCCTGAGACTAATCTCGAGGGGATAATAAATGCTATTACGGACTTAAACCCGTCGGTAGTCATAATAGATTCGATACAGACTATATTTACAGAGGAGATTCCTTCCGCTCCAGGTTCTGTTGGTCAGGTGAGAGAATGTGCTGCGAGATTAGCATCCTTTGCAAAAAAGACATCAACCCCTCTTTTTATAATAGGCCATGTCACGAAGGATGGTGCGATAGCAGGGCCAAGGGTTCTGGAACATATCGTTGATACGGTTCTTTATTTTGAGGGTGACAGGGGTCATTCCTACAGGATACTGAGGACAGTTAAGAACAGGTTTGGTTCTACGAATGAGATTGGGGTTTTCGAGATGACCGAGGCAGGCCTAATCGAGATAAATAACCCTTCAGGCCTTTTCTTATCAGAGAGACCTTCTGATGCGACAGGTTCGGTAGTTGTATCGAGTATTGAGGGAACAAGACCAATATTAGTTGAATTACAGGCACTTGTGTCGCCAACGACCTTCGGTATGCCGAGAAGAACCTGTATGGGCGTTGACTTTAATCGGGTAAATCTACTAATAGCGGTTCTCGAAAAGGTCGGTGGTCTTCATCTCGGTGGTATGGATGTGTTCGTGAATGTTGTTGGGGGGTTGAAGATTGTCGAGCCAGCTGTTGATCTTGGCATAGTCGCGGCTATTACTTCTTCTTTCAGGGAGATTCCCTTTGACCCCGAGACCGTTGTGTTTGGCGAGATAGGACTTTCCGGGGAGATAAGGGGTGTTAGTCAGTTAGATGCAAGGCTCAGGGAGGCAGAAAAGGTGGGGTTCAAAAGGGTTATAATGCCTGAAACCAACCTGATGAGACTTAACGATACATCAGCGCTTCATACTACAGGAGTGAGGAATATCCATGAATTTCTTGAAGTTATGTTTCATTAAAAATTCTCAAAATAGGAGCTCCTATCTCTGGGTCTGTATATACCTATTATTCTGTGCCTCTATCATCTTTCAACTTTCCTCTTGTGCAATCCCGCCACGGGCGGAACGGATTGAGATTCAATCCAGCTCTGGGCTGGACGAAGGTAGCCTATATGAGAGGCTCAGGAGTTTTGAAGAGATAAGGTCTATTAAGGCAAATTTTTCAATTGGTTTCGACAGGGGAGATGGTGTTGTCATCAAAGGGGATGGGATACTGAATCTTTCAGGAGATGCTCTCGATCTTCAGGTTTATTCAATGGGTTTTCTTGTTGCGGAGGTTAATGCCGACAACTCTGGGATAAGGAGTAATCCATCGGTAGACAAAAATAGGTTGATAATGCTTGTAGATGGTCTTAGAAACAGTTTTTTCTGGTGGGATATAAAGGGATATGATCTGGAGGATGAAAAAGACCATTATATAATAAGAAATTCGTGGAAGAGACTTACAATCGACAAAAAGACAATGATGCCTCTCAAACAGGTGATAGACCTCGAAGATGGTAAACATCTCGATGTCTTCTATTACGAACCGTCTGATATAAATGGCTTTCCTTTTCCCTCGAGGATAAGGATTGAACTCTCCCATTATGCCGTTGAACTGAGGATAAAGGATATAACATTGATTCCGTGATGGGGTAACCCGTTACTCATCACGAGTAACGCGCCACCCATCACGATGATCTACGAGCTATGAACTTCACTTTTAGTGTCAAGTCCGAGGTCAATAGCTACAGCTTTAATAATGGAGTCGTCAATATTCTTTGCCTTGAAGAGGTATCCTTCAAGCAGGGCATTATCACAGATTGTATTTATGAGCCTCGGTATACCCCTTGAATATTTATAAACCTCTCTGAGTGCGTTATTGAGGAAGAGTGTCTCTTCCCCACCGGCAATATGCAATCTATGTCTTATGTATTCTACGGTATTATCTTCATTGAAGGGTCTCAGAGGAACCCTCATTGCCACCCTCTGTTTTAATGGTTCATCGAGGCTCAATACCTCCTCAAGATCCGGCAGGCCGAAAAGGATTAGATTGATCATCTTGCCACCAGGCATCTCCATATTCAGCAGCCCCCGAAACTCCTCCATAATCTCTCTTGATTTAAGCATCTGTACCTCATCAATCAGCATAACTGCGGTCTTTCCGGACTCGTTGATCTCCAAGAGTCTCTTATAGATTTGACCCAGTATCTCAACCTTGTTTTCCTTTGTATCCTTAATACCTAATTGGATTGCAAACTTTCTGAGGAGCCACTCAGAGCTAACAGAGGAATGGATTACGACAAGAAGGGTTGCCTCGTATAAATCTTCATTAAGGTCATCGAGGAGACGTCTTGCGAGGGTTGTCTTTCCCGTTCCTATATCACCTATTACAACGGCGAGTCCCTTTTTTGTATCTATTGCATATTTGAGTTTTAAAAGGGCGTCCCTGTGCTGGGGACTATCAAAATAGAATTTGTTATCAACAACATTCGAGAATGGGTGTTCCCTTAATCTGTAATACTGGAGGTAATCCATGTTATAGGTATGAGACCCTGTCTTTCTTTGGAGGTTCTTTTTCCATGGCGGACTTTAACTGGCTCAACCTGTCTCCAACATCCCTGAACTTAGAGTTCCAGCCATAGATATCCGTGAAAAGGTCAAAGGCAATTTTCAGATCACCATTTTTTTCATGCGCTGAGGCAAGATCGTAGAGGGCACCCCAGTAAGATTCATCCCTGGCCTCTATATTCTCAAGGGCCTCCTTAAAGGCCTTGATGGCTATTGGATAAAGACCTTTTTCCATATAACAGATACCGAGCATCGTCATGGATTTCACATAAAATCTTGGTTCATTTCTCGATGTCTGAAACTCCCTTATTGCATCATCGATAAGCCCCATCTCTTTATAGGCAATTCCCAGGTTGTAACGAGTTTCGATATCCTCAGGCTCTACCTCTTTTTCAAGACCCTTTTTGAATTCTTCAAATATGCCCAGAACCTCTGTATCGAGCCGTGGCCCCAAAATCTCCTCTATATCGAGTGTCTCCTGAGGTTCAACCTGCTCAGGTTCTGTCCTGGAGGTTTGAAGGGAAATCATACCTTGAAGGGTTGTCACTTTATTAAGTATATCTTCATTGTCAGGGAATATATTGAGGAGTTTTTCATAGATTCTTAAGGCATCTTCCTCGAGACCCTGGCGGATATAGAATTCTGCCTCGGCAAGTTCTTCAGCATAATCATCAAGACTTTGAGGTTTCTTTTCTTCAAGCAGCGCCATCCTCTCTTTAAGTCTGGGATCATCAGGACTGATCTCGAAGGCCTCTTTCAAGAATGAATCCCGCTTATCCGTCTCACCGAGGCGACTGAATATCTCTGAAAGGATCAAACATTCAGTGACTGCCTGCTCTTTATCTCCTGAATCGAGATAGAGTGATTTCAGTCTTCTATGAACCTCAATGTTCATTGGATCTTTTCCCTTCAGTTCTTCAAGTATTGCCCTTGCCTCATCGAAGAGGCTGTATTTAATGAATATATCCGCATCAATAAGGAGCTCCTCAACGGTCTTCTCCTCAGTTTCAGAAGGTTTGACCTCCCTCTCAGCCAGTAACCTTTTAAGATTAAGATCATCAGGATGTATCTTTAATGCATCCCTGTAAAGTCCGATTGCCTCTTCGCTTAACCCCTGATCATGAAGAAGGTCAGCCACAAAGAGCAAGGATTGAAATTCCCTTTCCCTGTCACCCTTTGCCCTGTAAAGAGAGATCTGTAACCTGCCTGTCTCTAAAGGGGCAACATCTCTGAACTGTTCTACAATTTCTAATGCCTCGTCCGTTCTTTTTTCCTCTATCATGGCATTAACGACCCTTTTGAAGGAGTCCCATGCCTTTGGTTTATCATCAAGTAATAAATAAATCTCTCCACTCAATTTGTATAATTCTATATTTGATGGTTCAAGTTCTATTGCCTTTGAAATATAATTTAAGGCATCCTCATATTTGCCACTTCTCTTCAGGAGCATTGCGCATTTTATGAGGGATTCTGAATCATCTGGACAAACACCAAGAAGTCTTTCTAAATATTTGATGGCTTCGGATGTAACTCCCGACCTTTCCATCAGATCAGCAAGGCGTTTCAGGGTATCTCTATCGGATGGGTTGATCTCAAAGGCCCTGTTAAGATAATCCTTTGCCTGCTCAAGATTACCCTTTTCTTCATAATATCTTGCTATATTCAGGTATTCTGTTAATGCATCGTGAGTCAGACCTTCTTTAAGAAACAGGCCTGCTATCTTTTCTCTCAGAGGTATGTTTGTTGGCGAAAGATTGATTATTCTCTTATAGATCTCAACTATTTCATTCTTCCTGTTTTCTTTTAGAAGGGAATCAGTTGCAGCAAGATAGTATTTTGTCGCATCTGTAGCCAGCCCTTTTTCCTCGCTCAGTTCTCCGAGGGCTATCAATGCTGCTGAATCTGAGATATTGAGATTAACGATCTTCTTATAAAGGGCAAGGGCCTTAAGGGAGAATCCTTCCTTCCTGAAAAAATCTGCTGACCTGTGATAAAAATCAATGGCTACCTTCTTATCTCCCCTTTTTAGATAGAGGTCCCCAATCGTGTTATAGACATTGCCATCAGGATAATCTCTAACGAGCTTTTCCCATTCTTCGATAGCCCTGTCTATCTGACCACGGGAGAGGTACTTTTGTGCCTCTTTGATTATTAGACTCTTATCAGGCATTACAAATTGAAGGTATCATAATTTAAAAAAAGTGTCAATAACTGACAATGGATTTTAATCTGAATTTATTAAATTCCTTCAGGTTTTCCAGGAGTTTTTCCTCTGATATTGCACCTATCTTAACAAGGGCCTCCCCGAAATGTAGGTACGTATCCTCCTGTTCCTTTAAAAGTTCGTTTAGCTGCTCCTCGGAGAGATATCTTTCCCTTACAGCTATCTCTCCAAACCTTTCCTGCGTTTCTTCCTGAATAACGAGTATCTTTCTGACATCATCCTCAGTAAGCCAACCCCTGGCCATGGCAATCTCTCCGATTTTCAGGTTCGTCTTCCTCTGAAGAAATCGGGCATTCAGTATATCTATCTCCTTTATAAGTCCCCTTTCGAGGAGAAATTTGCCAAGCTTTATATGCGAAACCATGTTGATATTATAATCTAAATGTGTAATTCTGTTCAGCCTATTAGCCTCCCACCCATCTCAGAGGGTAATCCCGCCCAGGGCGGGACTCCCCCGCACCCATCCCAATATAGAACGGCAGGGAGTAGGGCACGCCCTTCCTCTCTGAGATGGATGCGGGACTAATTTTTACAACGTTTGGGTAAATTTAAGGGCTTTTTGGTTAAAGAAATTCAAAAAAATTCCGATTAAATAATAAATGACAGATAAAAGACTCCTCAGGCTCATAAAAGAACTCAACCACGAGGATGCATCAAGAAGAAGACTCGCTGCAGAAGAACTTGCCTCTGCGGACGAAAGGGCACTTTATCCCTTAATTAATGCCCTCCGTGACGATAACCCTGGTGTCCAGGATGCTTCAATCCGATCACTTATATCCATCGGTGGGGATGTTACAGCCTATATGATGGTTCCCCTTTTGAGGGACGAAAATCCCTTCATCAGGAATTCAGCCATAGTTATATTAAGGTCTCTTGGCCGGGTATCGATACCCTTTCTCTACAGTCTTTTAAAGGATAAAGACGATGATATAAGAAAATTTGCTGTTGACATCTTAGGGGACATCCGTGATGGCCTCTCTCTTGAAAAGATACTGCCCCTTTTGAAGGATACAAACCCGAATGTAAGGGCCTCTGCTGCAAAGACTATAGGCAGACTTGGCTACGATGAAGCGGTACCATATCTTCTCGAAGCGTTGAAAGATGAAGAATGGGTGGCCTTTTCTGCCATTGAGGCGCTTGGTGAAATTGGTGGCAAAAGGGCAATCTACGCATTAAAGGATACGCTTTCTATGAAGGAAGAGCCCCTCAGAATTGCGGCTATTGATGCCATTGGTAAGATCGGCACAGAAGACGCGGCGAAGACCCTTAAGAGTTACTTTAAAATGGCAAAGGGTATAGAAAAGGAAGTGGTCATTAGGAGTCTATTGAGACTTGGCGTTTTACCTGAAGAAGATGTCTCAAAGTTTATCTTGAAACTTTTTGAAGAAAGTAATGATTGGGATGACATGCTTTTGTATATACGGGGTCTTGCAATGATGAGATACCATAGGGCGATAGCATCAATAATCGACAAGGCAGGCTCATTAGACCCCTCAATGCCGGGTGCAGAGGAGATAATACTTGAGGTCAAAGGCCGCCTTGTAGAATTTGGGTGTTCCAATTTAATAATAGATGTGATTGACGACCCTCGTTTTCGCTTCAGAGGCAAGGTAATAGCCATTGATGTCGTAGGAGAACTTAAATGTCAGAGAGCAGTACCCACCCTTATTAAACTTTTAGAGAGCAACTTGAGGGATGTCAGAAGGGCAAGCATAAGGGCAATAGGGAATATAGATGGCCGGGGTGCTATTAATACCCTCATAGAAGCTACGGATGATTATGACAGTCATGTTAGAAA
This sequence comes from Thermodesulfovibrionales bacterium, assembly GCA_046290845.1. Taxonomy (GTDB): domain Bacteria; phylum Nitrospirota; class Thermodesulfovibrionia; order Thermodesulfovibrionales; family UBA9159; genus JBBIPQ01. Next base: position 15,779 of record JBKBUA010000007.1, on the reverse strand, counting down.
AGCGGCAATAATAGCCCTTGGTAAAATAGGAGCTAAAGAGGCCTTTGAACCGATAACGAGACTTCTCGATAAGGAACCCTATGAAGATGTGGTCGAAGAGGCTATAAAATCCCTCCTGAGTATAGACAGGGATAGGTTCTTATCAATGAGGCAGGAATTCAAAGGTGATCTTTCAGCGATTGTCGAAAGGATTATAGAGACCGAGGCCTTTTCAGGAGAAGATCAATGAGCCTCCAACTTCAGGAACAGACCTTCAGGCAGATAAGAGACTTTATCTACGAGAAGTCAGGCATATATATACCTGACTCAAAGAAATACCTCATTGAGAACCGTCTTTCAAAGAGGATCGAAGAGAGGAGGCTTAAGAGTTTTGAAGAGTACCTTAGCCTCTTAAAAAATAACGAAGCAGAGTTGAAAGGGCTCTTTGACTCGATCACGACAAATGAGACCTATTTCTTCAGGGAGCATCAACAGATTGATGTCCTTGTTAATTACCTTATACCGAAGATACATGATACGAAGGGCTCAAAGGATATAAGGATATGGTCTGCTGCCTGCTCAACAGGCGAGGAGCCGTACACGATTGCGATGGTCTTTCTTGAGAAAATACCAGGTCTGAAGTTTGAGATATTTGCCTCTGATATAAGCGAGAGCGTTCTTTCTTCGGCTAGAAAGGCTGTCTATACATCCTATTCAGTGAGGAATGTTCCCCAGGCATTACTTAATAAGTATTTTTCCAAAAACGGCCAGATGCTTTATGAACTCGACCCCCGATTAAAGAAATTCGTGAATTTTTCGAATATAAATCTAATGGATGAGAAGAAGATGCGTTCTGTTAAGGGCATAGATGTGATATTCTGCAGGAATGTCCTCATATATTTTGATGACAGGGCGAAACAGAGGGTGGTCTCTCTCCTTTATGATAATTTAAGGCAAGGGGGGTATCTTTTTGTTGGTACATCGGAAAGCCTTCATAATGTCACGAGGGCCTTCAGGCCTCTAATCTTCGATAAGGTAGTTGTTTATCAAAAGGTGTGACATGAAAGCAAACATAAAGATAATGATCGTTGATGACTGTCCCACAACACGAAAACTCCTTGGCCTTTATCTGAGAGGAAGGGGCTATGATCTTATATTTGCTGAGAATGGCCTCGATGCCCTCGAAAAACTGGCCAGTGAGAGGATAAGCCTGATCCTTTCTGACCTGAATATGCCCTATATGGATGGTATAGAACTTTTAAGATCCATACGGTCAAACCCGACCCTTTCACATATACCATTTTTAATGGTAACGACCGAGGCTGATGAGGATGAGAGAAAGAGGGCGATCGATTCAGGTGCAAATGGCTATCTCGTGAAGCCTGTAACAGCAGAATTAATCGTACAGAATATTAAGAATATACTCAAGGATATATTTAGAGGGGGTGCTAATGTCTGACTATAAGATCAAGATCCTAGTTGTGGATGACTTTTCAACGATGAGGAGGATTGTAAAAAACATTCTTAAGCAACTCGGTTACGAGAATATCGAAGAGGCGGAAGATGGTGCCCAGGCTTACAACAAGCTGAAGTCAGGCGGTTTCGGCTTTGTCGTTTCAGACTGGAACATGCCTAATATGGATGGCCTCGAACTCCTTAGGAAGGTGAGGAGCGACCCAGAACTTAAGAACCTTCCCTTTCTCATGGTGACGGCTGAAGCTGAAAAGGACAAGGTCATAGAGGCCATTAAGGCAGGAGTAAGTAACTATATAGTTAAACCCTTTACAGCAGAGGTGCTTAAGGAAAAGATGGACAGGATCTTTGAAAAACTTGGTAAGTAGGGTGATCTATGGATGAGATGGAAGAGATAATAGGTGAATTTATTACAGAGGCTGAAGAGGCACTCGACAGGGTTGATCCGCTGTTCGTTGAGCTTGAGCAGAAGGGGTATGATAGAGACCTACTGAATGATATCTTCAGGAGTGTCCATACACTCAAAGGCGCAGCAGGATTCCTCGGATTTCAGAAGATAGTTGATGTTGCCCACGGCGCAGAAAGCATCCTCAAGAAACTAAGGGATGGAGAGATAGGACTAAAGACCTCACACATCGATATAATCCTCGAAAGTGTGGATATGTTGAGGCTCTTAATAAGTCACATAAAGAACAAGGACGGTGTAGAAGAGGAAACATCTGACCTCGTAGGTCGGTTGAATAGCGCCCTGAATAGTGAAGGTATCGAAGAAAAGGCGCAAGATATTACATCAATGAATTCTCTGATTGAAGAGGGTGCTAAGGTTCCTGAAAAGGCAGACGCTCCTAAGCAAGAATCAATTACGGGTGCTTTAACAGCAGAAAAGACCTTGCCTGATAAAAAGGAAGCCATTCAGACCCTCAGGATTGATGTTGATCGCGTCGATAAGGTGATGAATCTTACTGGAGAGATAGTTCTCATAAGGAATAGGCTCCTGAACATAGCCACATCCCTCGATTCGAGATATCCAGGGGATGAATCGGTGGAGAATCTTCTTGAATCTGTTTCCTTCCTCGACCTCGTTACATCGGATATGCAGCTTGCAGTGATGAGGATGAGGATGCAACCCCTTAAGAAGGTCTTCAGCAAGTTTCCGAGGCTTGTGAGGGATATAGCCAGTGCCATAGGCAAAGAGGTTGAGCTGAATATAACAGGTGAGGACACAGAGGTTGATAGGTCGGTTATTGAATATATTGGTGACCCAATGGTTCATATAATCAGGAATGCCATTGATCACGGGATCGAGCCTGTTGAGGAGAGGATAAGGAAGAATAAGGACAGAAGGGGAAAGATCAACATCGATGCCTATCAAAAGGGAAACCAGATAATCATAGAAATAAGTGATGATGGAAGGGGCATTGATGTAGAAAAGGTTAAAAAGAAGGCCCTCGAAAAGTCTCTTATCACTGCCGAAGAGTTCAACAGACTGTCTGACGAGGCTGCATTGAACCTTATATTCCTTCCGGGGTTTTCAACTGCAGAGGTTGCCACAGAATTGAGTGGCCGCGGCGTTGGTATGGATGTGGTAAAGACGAACATATCAAGGTTGAATGGTTATGTTGAGGTAACTACAAAGAAGGACTTGGGCAGTATCTTCAGGATAAGCCTTCCTCTGACACTTGCCATCATACAATCCCTTATGGTGAAGGCCTCAGGGATTATATATGCAGTGCCTCTCGCACCTGTTGAAGAAACACTGGTTATTAACAGTAAAGATGTAAAGGAGATCGCTGGTCAAAAGGTAACGATAGTCCGTGAAAGGGTATATCCTCTCTTCGAGTTATCAGAGATTCTTACAGATGCTGCAAATGGACACAAGAAGGAGAGGCGTATACTTGTAATATCCTCAGGTGATAGAAAGTTTTGCTTAGCCGTTGATGAACTTATCGGACAGGAAGAGGTGGTTATAAAGGCTATAGATGGAAAATATACTGACTCAACTTATGTTCTTGGAGCAACAATAACTGGTGATGGAAAGGTGGTACTGATAATAGATCCGTCAGGAATATCGAGGAATATTTTTAAGACTGTAAAGGTTTAAGGAGGGAAAATGCAACAGTATATTGGTTTCAATCTCAACGATGGTGAATATACAATCCCGATATTGAAGGTGAGGGAGATAATAAGTCTACCACCCATAACAAAGATGCCACAGTCACCATCTTACATAGAGGGTGTTGCGAACATAAGGGGAAGCATAATTCCAATTGTTAATATAAAGAGGCTTGCAAATCTCGATGGTTCAGAGAAAAAGGGGGATAAGGTAATAATAATTGCTTCAGGCAAGATGGTCTTTGGCATTCTCGTAGATGGCATTACAGGCGTTATAAATATCGATGAGACTGCAATCGAACCACCAGAGAATGTCATTAACAAAGCCTCTGATTTAATTGGCGGTGTGATTAAACTTGACAGCAGAATCCTCGTCCTCCTCGATACATCAGGACTCATACCATACGAGGACAGGTCAATCTTTGATGAGGTCCTGGAGGTAAAGGAGAGTGGTCATGGGAAGGTTGAGGTTGTCAAAACTGTCCAGACAATAGGAGGAGAGGTAAGAGTAAGCGAATTAAGGGATGCGAAGGAATTTCTCGAAAAAAGGATGGGTGGACCCATCGAAGCCAACACGGTAATGGCAAGGATAATTGAGTTCATGGATGCCATAGCGAATCAGGATTATACAAGGGCTGAAGAGGCAATAGAAAAAATATCAACGAAAGGACAGGACGAACTCTTCAAGGAGGTGGGAAGGGTTACGAGAAAACTTCACGACTCATTAAAGAGTTTTAAAGAGTCAATCGACCCCCGACTAACCGAGATTACAACCATAGATATGCCTAACGCAATAGATAGATTACAGTTTGTTATAGATAAGACAGAAGAGGCGGCAAACAGGACAATGGGCATAGTAGAGAAATATATATTAGGAATGGATGAACTCTCATCGCACATAAGGAATCTTAAAGAGCCCGAGGAGTCTGTTAATTACCTTAAGGGTTTCAAGAACAGGCTCGAAGACGACCTCACCGAGATACTCACAACACAGTCCTTTCAGGATATAACAGGCCAGACAATAAAGAAGGTTATAAGCCTTGTAGGGGATATTGAGGAAGAACTTGTGAAATTAATAGCTACCTTTGGAGTAAAGGTAGAGGATGGCAAAAAGGTGGAGAGCATCTCTGAAAAGGTCTCACAGGAGGATGTGGATGATCTTCTGAAGGAATTCGGGTTTTGAAAGGAACAAGGCATGGAGGTTAAACAAATGCCTTTAAAATCTCTCAGACGTATGAAGAAACTCAAGAGGATGGCCGCTGAATTAAACACAATGGCAGGATGGTTTAAGGTATGAAGGTGAAGGTATTGATAGTTGATGATTCTGCCTTCATGAGAAATGCCTTGGGGAGTATGCTTTCCTCGGACCCTGAGATTGAGGTGATAGGTAAGGCTCGGGACGGGATTGAGGCCGTAGAACTTGTTGAGAAGTTAAGGCCTGACATCGTGACGATGGATGTGGAGATGCCGAGAATGGACGGTATTACTGCACTTAAGCATATAATGGAGAAAAATCCTTTACCTGTAATTATGGTGAGTTCGCTGACTGTTGAGGGAGCAAAGGTTACCCTCGATGCCCTCGACTTAGGTGCAGTGGACTTTATACCAAAGAACCTCTCCGATCTCTCAATAAACATCATAAAGATTAAAGAGATATTGATCGAGAAGATAAAGCATATAGCACGGAAGGGATTAGCTAAAAAACAGCTCAGGCCTGTGGCTCCAAAGGCAGTAGAGATTCCAAGATCAATGCCTGTCAGGACAACAGGAGAGAGAAGGATAAACCTCGTTGCGATAGGCACATCCACCGGAGGTCCTAAGGCACTTCAAGAGATAATCCCAAAATTGCCAAAGGATTTTCCTACACCGATTGTCATAGCCCAGCATATGCCGCCAAACTTCACAGGACCTTTTGCTGAGAGACTCAATCAACAGAGCCAGATCACTGTTAAGGAGGCAGAAGAGGGAGAACCTATTAAGCAGGGTATTGCCTATGTAGCGCCTGGAAGGGGTCATATGAGGGTAAAACGTGTGAGGGGGATAGAGACTATATTGAGCATCTCGGAGAATAAGGATGAATTTATCTATAGACCGTCAGTGGATGCACTTATGCTTTCTGTGGCTGAATTTTTTCCTGGCAGGTCCCTCGGAGTGATACTCACAGGGATGGGAAACGACGGTCTTAAGGGCTTGATAGAACTTAAAAAGACAGGCGGAAGGGTCTTTGCCCAGAACGAAGAGACCTGCGTTGTCTATGGAATGCCAAAGGCAGTAGTGGATGCAGGGATTGCTGATAAAGTGCTGCCAGTTGAAGAGATGGCAGGAGAGATCATAAATGCGGTGTAGGAGGTAAAATGAAGGGATTGATTAATCGTTTGCTTTCCATTCGCCTTAAGAAAAAGGTGTTGATGGGCTATATCTTCATGAGTTTGGTAATAATCGGAATTTTAGGGTT
>JBKBUA010000007.1:6075-9660 GCA_046290845.1 Thermodesulfovibrionales bacterium | reverse complement strand
GGGAGGATATAAACAGAGAGATAAAAAATACGATTGCCACAGTTATTATTGTTGTATTGCTGATCTTCTTAACAGCATTTGTATCTTCCTTCCTGTTTATCAACAAATACATAGTGGGTGTTTTGCACCGTATAAATAACTCAGCGGAAAGGATTGCAAAAGGAGACCTTACCGTGAGGGTGGAGTCAGAGACAGGGGATGAATTCGGTAAGCTCGCAGAAGATGTGACAGCAATAATAAGGTCGATGAGACATGTGTTAAGGGATGTGGCTAATAAGACGGTTTATATACTCAGGGAGGTGACGAATCCAACCATATTCGGGAAAGAGGTTTCCCTGAAGATAGAGAGGGACCTCGAGAGGACTACGGCATCAGCTACAGCAACAGAAGAGATTTCATCTACGATAGGTGATATAGCGAGGAACATAAACATAGCATCACTGGCTGCTGAGAAGGCGGTGGAGGCATCCCAAAAGGGGAAAGGAATTATCGATGATACTGTTTCATCGATTAACGAGGTCAATAATCAGATAGGGATGGCATCCGAAAAGGTGAAGACCCTTTCAGAGTCTTCGAGGAAGATAGACGAAATAGTCGTTATGATAAAGGAGATAGCAGACCAGACAAACCTCCTTGCCCTCAATGCTGCTATTGAGGCAGCACGGGCAGGAGAGCAGGGAAGGGGTTTTGCTGTTGTTGCTGATGAGGTGAGAAAACTTGCCCAGAGGACATCGAATGCTACTGCTGAGATAAATAATATACTTACATTAATACACAATAGTGCCATGAGCGTCACAGAGATTATGGATATAGCTGTGGATAAGGCGAAAGGTGCTGTTGAAAGGGCAAGTTATATGAATGATTCCTTTGAAGAGATAAACTCTGGTTTTCTGCAGGTTACAGATATGGTTCATCAGATAGTAACAGCTACGGAAGAACAATCAGCAACGGTTACAGAGATATCTACTAATCTTTCAGCCCTTGCGGAGGACGCAAGAAAGAATGCAGGGTCTGTGAAAGAGATGATGACATCCTTTAATAACTTCACTGCGAGGGCAAAGGAATTTTTGAGGCTTCTCGATGGGTATTATGACCCAAAAATGAAGATAGGGATTGCAAAGGCGGATTATGTGATGTGGTTATTGAGATTAACAGACCTTATAGATGGTCGCACCAGCCTGTTCATTCCCGATGAGTTCAAGCCAGAGGGTTCGAGAATGGGCAAATGGTATTATGGAGAGGGCAAGGAGTTTTTTGGCAATAGCGCTGTCTTTCAGAAGATAGAGATGTCCCATAAGAGGCTCCATGAACTCGGACGGTTAGCCTTCGAGGCCTCGGAGGGTGGTGAAAGGGAGAAGGTAAAGATTTTAATAAATGACTCCGTCAGGATTGTCGACGAAATCCTCGGTTTACTCAGTGAACTGGAGGGAAGTTAGCTTTCATTGATTTGATAATTCCATCTTCTTTTTCTCTATAAAATTATCTATAGCCTCTTTGAAATAGTCTCCTGTTGCCCTGACCTCTTCGGGTATTCTGCTCTTGTAAAGCTTCATGCCCTCCTTTATCTCATTGTCAAAGACCGTAAAGAAGTTGTCATTCTTTATTGCCTCATCAAATTTTGCCCTGCTGTACAGGTAAATATCCGAGATTATGGTCCTGGCAAGCCTTCTGGCCTTCTCTATCATGTCTGAAGGAGCAGCGGCTTTGATTTCTGGAGCAGAAGGCCTGGATTCGGGCTGTGGTTCCTCTAATAACTTTTCCTTTGTCTCGTAAGCCTGTCGAACTGACTCTTCAACTTTTCCTCCGGTCACCTTTAATACGTTTATCCTCTCGAGCAGTTGAGTATTAATTTCATGTTCCTCAAGATAACCATCAGCGCCATATAGATTTTCAGGTGGTCTCCTGTATCTTGCACTGCTATAAATAGAGGCAAGTAAAATGACCTTGATATCTTTGAGTTCTGGTCTTTCTTTTAATCTCTTACAGACCTCAAAGCCGTATATCTTTGGTAATGAAACGCTGAGAAGGGAGAGAAAGGGCCTTTCCTTTGTGGCGGTGACCATGGCATCAATTCCGTTCGAGGCTGTAATAATCTCATATCCAGCCTGAGAGAGTATATCCTTTATCCTTTCCACGATTGTGGTATCTTCATGAGCCACGAGAATTTTTTTGTCACTAAGAGGTGCAGGTCCTGGTAGCCGGCGCTTAACTATCATTACAGTAGAGCACTTGGGACATTTAAACCTACTTCCTACTGGTGCTATCCTTTCATCCGGTATCTTGAGCTTTACCTTGCATTTAGGACATATTACAACCACCCTCTATACCTCCTTCTCGGTAACCAGAGCCTGATAGTAAGTAGTCCAAAGAGGAAACCTCCTATATGGGCGAACCAAGCAACACCACCTTCAGCCATCAGGCCTTTTGTTATTATACCATTAACAAACTGTATGATAGCCCAAAATCCGATAACTATTAAGGCCGGCACCCTTATTATCTGCCAGAAAAAACCGAAAAAGATTATAGTATGGACATTAGCATGGGGAAAGAGGAGGATATATGCACCGAGGACTCCTGAGACTGCACCACTTGCTCCTATCATGGGTATGACGGAATGGGGAGAAGAGAGCGCATGAGCATAGGCTGCCACAATTCCTGCAAAAAGATAAAATACCAGAAACCTGATATGACCTATACTGTCTTCTATATTGTTACCGAATATCCAGAGATAAAGCATATTCCCAGCGAGGTGAAAAAAACCACCATGAAGAAACATGGATGAAAAAACTGTTGCCACAGGATGAAGTGGTTGCGTTTTCTCAAAGGTTAATAGATTAGATGGTATAGCTCCGAATGTGAAGGCAATATGGTCTATGCCTGATGGGTAAAGAAATTCCCAGATAAAGACAGATATATTCAGGGCGATTATACCTATCGTGACAAATGGAAAAGTACTGGTAGGGTTGTCATCCTTGTAAGGGATCAATTATACCTCGTAATTTTGCAATTATAAGTCTGTTATTTAGACTTAAGGTAATAGGTTATAAGAGATCGAGAATGGCAGTTTTCAGGCATGCCCAGAAGTCTATGGCCTATTACCTATGGCTAAAATTATATCACAACAGGCTCAACCTTTACAGCATCTATTGAAGTCTCACCATTTGTTGAAAGATGAGTAATCTGGTTGACATTTGCATAGGGATAATTGACAGGAGCAAATACAGCACCCTCAGGCATCTCAACAGAATACATGGCCTTCATTATGACCTCTCCACGTCTCGATGTGACTTTGACAAATCCGTCGTCCTCTATGCCGTATCTCTTTGCGTCAACAGGATTGATCTGAAGGTACGCATCTGGTGAGACAGAACCGAGATTTTTTGACATTATCGAAAGGGCGCCTGAATGCTGAAGGAGGTTTGCTGTCAATAATTGAAGTGGATAAGAAGGGTCTGGAGATTCGGAAACCTCATATTCAACTGGATGGAATGTCGGTTTAAACTCTCCCGAAGGAACGGATGTTACTGTTTCAGAGATAGCCGTTTTTATCTCCCTCAGGTCCTTTAGCCCGAGGTCTTTATTCAC
>JBKBUA010000007.1:3641-5979 GCA_046290845.1 Thermodesulfovibrionales bacterium | reverse complement strand
TGGATCTCCCATTAGATTAATGAGATTTGCTGCTGCCAGCATTGTATTAAGTCCCTTTGTGTTTTCCGATGAACCTGATGTTAATGATATGAGCCTATTTTTAGCCTTCCCATAACCCTCAGCGAGTTCCACTATATCCTGAGAAGGTATTCCGATTAGGGTAGTCACTCTTTCAGGGGCATAGGCATCGAGAGACTTTATGAATTGCTCGTAGTTCGGTATTGTTCTTGCCTTCTCCCTATCATAAAGACCTTTATCATGAAGCACCTTCATTATCGAATTTATCAGGGCAACCCCTGTGCCTGGCTTTATCTGAAGCCATTTCGAGCTATTTCGGGCAAGTTTGGTTTCCTTAGAATCAACAACCACGAGTTCTGCACCGTTTTTCTTTGCCTTTATAAAATTCAGGCCCCAAACAGGCATGGTAGAGGTTATATCAGACTCAATGACGAGTATGAAATCAGCCTTTAGGGGGGAATCCCATTTTATTGGAAGGTAGGACAGACCAAAGGCCTTTTCGATGGCCTTCTGGGCGATGGCATAACCGAATCTCGCTGCAGAATCTATATTATCAGTACCTATAACATCCCTCATAAATCTCTGAAGCATGTAATTATCTTCCATGGTGCATCTCTGTGACCCTATAGCACCAATGGATTCAGCACCATATTTTTCTTTAATTGACAGCAGTCTTGAAGCGACGTGTTCGAGCGCTTCTTCCCATGAAACGGTTACAAATCTGCCATCCTTTTTTATTAAAGGGTTCGAGAGTCTCTTTTCAGAATAAAGATAATCGAATCCAAATCTTCCCCTGCTACAGAGATTGCCATCATTGATCCCTGTCCCCTGTTTTCCTCTTGATCTGATGATTCTTCCCTCTCTCAGGCTGAGGTGCAAGGTGCATCCGCAACCACAATAAGGGCATATTGTCTCATGTTCATCCATATACCATACCCTTGACCTGAACCTGTAAGGCTTGCTTCCGAGGGCACCCACAGGACATGCATCAATACACTGACCGCAGAATTCGCAGTCGAGGGTTTCCTCAAAGGCTGGGCTTATCTTTGACTTGAATCCCCTGCCAATAATATTAATTGCTCCTACACCCTGATGGTCATAACATACCCTCACACATTTCCCACAGAGTATGCACCTGTTGGGATTTCTCTCAACGAGGGGAGCAGAGATACTTTCTGGCTCATGCTTTCTCTCTCCTACAAACCTGCTCTCTGAAGGTCCATACTTAAAGGCAAGGTCCTGAAGCTGGCATTCGCCTGCCTTATCACAGATTGGGCAATCGAGGGGATGATGGATAAGGAGTAATTCGAGTACAGTCTTCCTTGCCTTATGAAGCTTTGGCGTCTCTGTCTGAACAACCATGCCATTTTCAGCAGGCGTTGAGCAGGCTGCCAAGAGTTTTCTCTGACCTTCTACCTCAACCAGACAGAGACGGCAACCACCATAAGGCTCGAGCCTTTTGTCATAGCATAGATTCGGAATGTATATCCCATTGGTGAGTGCTGCCTGTAATATGGTAGTCCCTTCCTGAACCTCTATCTTTCTACCGTTTATCGTTAATTCGATCATAATGATTGTCCTCCTTTAAACATTCCCCGATCTATTATTGTCCTGAAAAATCCTCGACTTTCTGTGAACCCTCTTTTACCGATCCAGCAGTTTCTGCTGATTTCGTGGCTGCAAGTATCTCCTCCCGTAACTTGCCTGGTCCAATCTTAACAGAGTCGAACTTGCAGGCCTCGTAGCAGGAACGACATTTTATGCAGAGTTCCTGGTTTATATAGTGGGGTTTCTTTTTTTCACCTGATATAGTCTTCTGTGGACAGACCCTGGCACAGGCACCGCAACCTTTGCATGTAGCCTCATCAATATAAAAGGTAACGAGGTCCCTGCACACACCTGCCTTGCACCAACCGTCTCTAATGTGGGAGTCATACTCATCCCTGAAGTATCTTATGGTTGTCAGTACTGGGTTCGGTGCTGTTTGACCAAGACCACAGAGGGATGTGTTTATTATATCTCTTGCCAGGTCCTCCAGGAGTTCAACATCTCCTTCTCTTCCCCTTCCTTCTGTTATATCTATCAGCTTGTCAAGCATCACCTTTGTTCCTATCCTGCAGGGTGGACATTTGCCACAGGACTCATCAGTTGTGAATTCGAGGAAGAATTTTGCAACGCTGACCATGCAGTTAAGGTCATCCATAACAACCATTCCACCTGAGCCAACGATTGCACCTGTCTGTACTATATCCTCATAGGTTACAGGGGTGTCGAGAAGGTGTTCAGGGATACATCCACCTGATGGTCCTCCAAGCTGGAC
>JBKBUA010000007.1:0-3542 GCA_046290845.1 Thermodesulfovibrionales bacterium | reverse complement strand
TGCCTTGAATTTTCTTCCCTTTCTTATGCCACCTCCTATATCATAGATTATCTTTCTCAGGGGTATCCCCATCGGAACCTCGATGAGGCCAATATTATTAATTGCACCTGTAAGGGCAAAGACCTTTGTCCCTGTTGACTTCTCTGTTCCTAAACTCCTGAACCACTGAGCACCGTGAAGTATGATTGGAGGGACGTTCGCGTAAGTTTCTACATTGTTGAGGACCGATGGCTTTTTCCATAACCCTTTCTGGGCAGGAAAAGGTGGCCTGGGTATGGGCATTCCTCTTTTTCCCTCGATTGACCTCATTAATGCTGTCTCCTCACCACATACAAAGGCACCTGCACCTTGATAGATCTCTATGTCGAGGTTGAAGCCTGAATTTAATATATTCTCACCGAGGAGGCCATATTCCTTTGCCTGATCAATAGCTATCTGTAATCTCCTCACAGCGAGGGGATACTCGGCCCTAACATATATGTAACCTTTATTTGCACCTATTGCCTTAGCTCCAATAATCATTCCTTCCAGAACAACATGAGGGTCTGCCTCCATGATGCTTCTGTCCATGAATGCACCAGGGTCCCCCTCGTCACCGTTACAGAGGATATATTTCTGTTCCCCTGGCACCTTTGAGCATATCTCCCATTTAATACCCGTAGGAAAACCTGCTCCACCCCTTCCTCTAAGGCCCGAGGCCTTTACCTCGTTTATTATCTGCTCGGGCGTCATCTCGAGGAGTGCCTTTGCAGCAGCCAAGTAGCCATCCCTTGCTATATAATCCTCTATCTTTTCAGCATCTATCAAACCTTTATTCCTCAAGGCCCTCAGAACCTGAAGGTTGAAAAAGGGTATATCCTTCATTGCAGGTACAGTATCTTTTTTGCCGGGCTCATGATACATCAATTTCTGCACAGGTCTTCCCTTAATGAAATGCTCTTCAACAAGAAGTGGTATGTCATCGACCGTTAATTTCTGATAGAAGATTCCTTCTGGATAAACCGTCATAATAGGACCCTGGGCGCAGAATCCATTACAACCTGTAACAATGACATTTATCTCATTTTCTAAACCCCTCTTTTTTATTTCTGCATCGAGGGCATCCTTTATCTTCAAACCACCACTGGCAATACAGCCCGTGCCACCACATAACATCACATTTGCCCTAATCTTTTCCATAATCCCTCCTTAATAGGCCCTTTCGCTACCCCTTACGAGGGCTAAGTCCTCTACGACCTTTCCACCAATAAGATGTTCCTTAAAGATCTTGCGAATCTTTTCATCATCGAGATAGCAATATTTGACAGGTGCCTCATTTATTATCTCTACCGTTGCCATAGGCTCTTTACTGCATAGCCCGGCACAACCTGATGTCGTGACAATAATATCTGTTACATTATTCTTTGCTATCTCATCCAGCAGAGCCTCCATGACCTTTCTCGCCCCTGCTGCAATACCACATGTTCCCATGTGTACAGTAACCTTTGCCCTGTAACCACCTTCTCTAAGAGTCATTGTGGACTTATACTCTTCCTTTATCTTCTTAAGGTCATCAATTGTTAACTTTGGCATGGCATTCTCCTCCTTATTCGTATTCCTTTAATAGGTCGGTGGCCTTAACAGGATTCACTGAACCATGGGTATCTTTGTCTATAACAACAACCGGGGCAAGGCCACAGGCACCGAGACACCTTACAGCCTCCATTGAGAACTTTCTGTCTGCCGTTATTCCACCGATGTCTATCTTGAGATGCTCCTTCAACCTCTTTACAATCTCCTCAGCCCCCTTAACATAACAGGCTGTACCGAGACAGACCCTTATGTTATGTTTACCCTTAGGCTTCATAGTGAAGAAGGAATAGAAAGATACTACGCCATGGACCTCGCTGACAGGAAGATTGAGACCCCTGGCAATGTGCCTTTGAACGGATGGTGGCAAATAACCAATGAGTTCCTGAGCCTGCTGAAGCACAGGAATGAGGCTGCCTGGTTTCTTCTTATACTTTGCAATTATCTCATCGAGTTGTCTTGCCATTTCTTCTGTATATTCCTCCGTTGGTGTTACTGCAACCCTTCCTGCCTTAATAAACTCTATTGCCTTCTGCGTTGTCTCGATCAGCAGAGCAGGAGAAAATGGCTTTGGCAGATAATCGAGGATCCTGAGCCTGAGAGCCTCTTTAATGCTCTCCTGTGATGGATAACCTGTAATAATAACAACGCCTGTATCAGGCTTTGAGTTTCTGATCCATCTCAAAAGTTCTATACCATCCATATCAGGCATCTTTATATCTGTTATAACAAGATCAAAACCGTCTTTCCCGAGTTTTTCAATAGCCTCTTTCCCGTTTAGGGCAATATCTACAGAATACCCCTCAGGAGCGAGTATCCTTTCACAACTTTTTACAACAATGGGCTCGTCATCAACTACGAGTATCCTTCCTTCCATCCCTGTTATTCCTCCTTACTGTCTTTTTTCAGGTGATATCCTTACAAGCCACATCAGCCATCCCTCGGAGAGACAATCCCTGACGAGGGAACAAAGGGTGTCATTTACCTTCAGATTGCTTTCTTTAACGATGCCGCTCATCGGGGCCTTCATCTCATGGATGTGCCCTTCTCCTGAAAGGATCCTGGCAAAGGGACGACCTACAGAGAGTTCAATATTTTCGAATATCTCTACGAATAGTAACTGTCCACCGAGTAACCAGTGACGAATATCGAACCCTATCTCCCATAATCCTCCCCTTATCGGTCTTGCCCACATGCCTTCTTTATAATAAATGGTTCTATCATCGAGGTCGGACAGGGGTGTTATATATTCCTTAAACTGATCAATAAAGGCCTTCCTCAGAATCCATCCTCTTTTATCAAAGACCCTTTTCGCCACATTCATCATGAATTCAGGTGTAAAGGGTTTTTCCAGGTATTCAAAAGCGCCGAGCCTTATAGCCTCTTTTGCATCCTCCAGGGTGGGATAGCCTGTTATTATAACAACATCTGTTTTTGGTTGAATTGTCTTGACCTCCTGAAGAACATCTATACCATAAATGTCAGGAAGTCTCACATCCGAGATGAGGAGGTCGAACTCCTCATTAGATATCCGTTTTATCGCCTCTTCTCCCCTCGTGACAGATGATACTATGTAACCCTCGGCACCCAGTATCCTCTTGCAACTGAGACCTATCACGGGGTCATCATCGAGAACAAGTATTCTTTGTTTTTCCATATCATCCCCCTTTTATTAAGGTCATTTTTGTTTAAGCAAGAGTTATACCAGTCATAAATTTATAGGCTGTACATAGAATTAAACCTATGACTATCCTTATATTCTGTGCCTTCCATGCCCATTTAGAAAACAGGTTTTTAAAAGGTAAATTAAAAAATGTATAGAAAAATTATACAATTAGCAGAGAGAATAAGACAAGTCCGTTAAATTTCTTTGAGGCCAAAGTATAAATTTTCTATACACTTATAACCGAGATTTACAAACTAATCTTTATCCTGTTAAAATAACAAACTAATGGAGAGGTGGCCGAGCTGGT
>JBKBUA010000079.1:8558-9803 GCA_046290845.1 Thermodesulfovibrionales bacterium | reverse complement strand
GGCAGTCCCTTTTGCCTTTATCCTCACGATTTTTATGGTCTATTTTTTCAGGGACCCTGAAAGAAACATACCAGCTAAAAAGGGTATATTTGTTGCTCCTGCTGATGGTAAGGTAATCCTGATCCAACGGGTAGAGGAAGATAAATATCTGAATAGAGAGGCGATCGAGGTCAGTATCTTTATGTCACCTTTCGATGTTCATGTGAACAGATCCCCCTGTGATGGAAGGGTAAGGTCTGTTGTTTATTCCCCTGGAAGGTTTTTCTCAGCCTATAAGCATGAGGCATCTCTTAAGAATGAGAATATAACGATGGTGCTTGAAACAGAATATGGCGATATAATGGTTAGGCAGGTGGCAGGTTTTCTCGCAAGAAGGGCTGTTTGCAGGGTTAAGGAAGGCGAGTTTCTTAAAAGGGGCGATAGATTTGGAATAATTAAATTCAGTTCCAGGGTTGATCTATATCTTCCCCTGAATACCTCAATCATGGTAGAGAAAGGCGATAAGGTAAGGGCAGGTGAGACGATTATCGGGGAGGTGAAGGATTGATATGGATATTGTAGAGGTTAAGTGTTCCGATGGAAGGAGCCTGAGGTTAAAGGTTAAAGATGTAATATATAAAGGCTCCTCTCCTTCCCAGGAAATAGCAATCTATGATACAGAGGAATTCGGGAGGTGTCTCTTCCTTGACGGGGTTATTCAGTCTTCTGAAAAGGACCATGACATATATGATGGAGCTATGCTCAGGAAAATGAGGGCTTCTGACAGGGACATTCTTATTCTCGGAGGTGGGGACGGATATATAGCTAAAAAGGCGCTGGCTCTTAATCCTGATATAAATATAACGATAGTTGATCTCGATGAGGAAGTGGTCAGGGTCTGCGAGGAATATCTATCTCAACAGGTTTTTAATGATTCTCACGTAAAGGTAGTGATCAATGATGCCCTTGAGTTCATATTTAACGCAGAGGGTAATAGTTTTGATGGTCTTATTTCTGACCTTACAGATTTTCCTGTTGGTTATGATAACAGGATGGTGGAACTATTCTCTAATATCTTTGAGAGGGCAGGGATTATCCTCAGACAAGAAGGATGGATAAGTCTGTATGGTGGTGTGAAGGGTCTCAAGGCGGAGAATAATGAAAGGGTGGTGGATCTGCTCGGTGATATACTTAAGAGATATTTCCACAACACAGAATGTTCAGAGGTCTTAATCCCAAGCTTTGGTGAACCCTGTTATTTCCTTT
>JBKBUA010000079.1:2112-8460 GCA_046290845.1 Thermodesulfovibrionales bacterium | reverse complement strand
ATACTTAAGAGATATTTCCACAACACAGAATGTTCAGAGGTCTTAATCCCAAGCTTTGGTGAACCCTGTTATTTCCTTTACGGGAGAAGGAAGTAAAGAATACTGATCATTCATAGCGCAGTGCAACTATTGGATCATAAAGGGATGCCTTTCTCGCTGGATATACCCCGAAGAAGACGCCTACGAGAACAGAGAAGAAAAAGGATAGTAATATAGCCCACCAGACAAGTTTTGTCGGAAGGAATTCTACAAAATGGGGTATTACCAGAGACAGTAAGCCACCGAGCATAGCACCTCCAATGCCTCCGACTATACTGAGCGACATTGATTCAAAGAGGAATTGGAGTAGTATATCCCTGTTCTTTGCACCTATAGCCTTTCTAAGACCGATCTCCCTTGTTCTCTCCCTCACAGAGACAAGCATGATATTCATTATTCCTATGCCGCCAACTATGAGAGATATGGCTGCAATACCAGCGAGCACTGCAGTCATTATATTTAATATCTTTCCCATAACAGCGATCATCTCATCCTGACTCAGGATCGTAAAGTCTTCCTTATTGGCATGCCTCTTTATAAGAATCTCTTTTATGTCCTTTTTTGCCTCAGGGATGAGGTCAGCGCTCCTGACCTTTACGGTTATATTGAAAAGTCTGTCTGTATCAAAGAGTTCTCTCGCTGTTGTGGTAGGGATAAAGACAACATCATCAATATCAAATCCGAGGGCTACGCCTTTTCTTTGCATTACCCCTATTATCCTGTATTTTGCATCTCCTATTGTTACGGTCTGGCCGAGTGGATTAATATCACCCAGTATCTCTTTCTTAACGGTCTGGCCGAGGACGCAGACTCTTCTTGCGGATTCAACATCCGAGGCAGAGAGTCCCCTTCCCTGGGCTATCTTCAGGTTCCTTATTGAAAAGTAGTTCTCATTTACACCTACTATATAGGTGTCTCTATTTTTACCACCGAATTTTATCCATGATGTTCCAACTATGACAGGGACGGCATTCACCACATTCCTTGATCGTTTTTCGATGAGGCTTGCATCATCATAGAGGAGTTTTCTGACAGCCGATGTACCCATGTGCATCCCTCCCTCTTTCGATGTTTTACCAGGCACAACAACCAGTATGTTTGAGCCGAGTTCTCCCAGTTCCTTCTGTATGTATGCCCTTGCACCCTCTCCTATTGAGACGAGTAATATGACGGCAGCGACCCCGATTATTACACCCAGCATGGTCAGGAAGGCCCTTATTCTATTGGTGATGAGAGAGTCTCTTGCAATAAGGATAGTCTCAATAACATCCACTATAGCAAACCCCGTCCTTGATTGTTACAATCCTTTTCGCTACAGATGCTATGTCCATCTCATGTGTGACCATTATAATCGTGACACCTTCTTCGTTAAGACTTTTAAAGATATCCATTATCTCCTTTCCTGAGCGACTATCGAGATTTCCTGTCGGCTCATCAGCGAGGATGACAGTAGGATTATTTATTAATGCCCTCGCTATCGCAATCCTTTGTTGCTCTCCTCCTGATAATTCACTCGGCTTGTGCTCCGCCCTTTCAAGTAACCCGACTCTTTTGAGCATCTCAAAGGCCCTTTCCTTTCTTTCTCTCTGTCTTATTCCACTATAAATCAGGGGCATCTCGACATTCTTCCAGGCCTGTAGCCTCGGCAGGAGATTGAAGGATTGAAAGACAAAACCTATTTTTCTGTTTCTTATCTCGGCAAGTTCATTGTCAGTCTTGCTGTTAATATCAATGCCCATGAAGAGATACTCTCCTTCAGTCGGTCTATCCAGGCATCCTATTATATTTAGCAGGGTGGACTTTCCCGAACCGCTGGGCCCCATTATGGCAACAAATTCTCTCTCCGTCACCTCAAGGTCTATCCCTTTCAGAACCTCGATCGTGACCTTTGGCAGGAAGTAGGTCTTTTTTAAACCGATTAACTGTATCATTACGGCTCGGATTTTTTTATCCTTACGCCTTCTTTTAAGCCTTCAACTTCAGGATTTATGATGACCCTATCTCCTTCTTTAAGTCCTGATAGTATTTCAGAAAGGGTCCAGTTAAATCTTCCGATCTCGACAGGTATTAGATAAGCCTTTGAATCTTTAATTATATAGACATATTTTTTCCCATTTTTTTCAATGATTGCCTGAGACGGGATGGCTATTACGTCAGGAATACTTTCAACAATAATCTCTATGTCTGCTGACATACCAGGTTTTATCTGAATTCCTTTATCTTTAAGTCTTACCCTTATCTCAAATGTCCTGGTTTCCTGTTTGCCACCAAGGACCACAGGGGATATCCTATAAACCTCTCCTTTAAATACCCTTTTAGGATAAGAGTCCATAGTAATATTAACAGACTCGCCTGTCCTTACCCTCGCAACATCAGCCTCATCAATAAAGGCCTCGATATACATGGATTCAGTAGATACTACCGTGGCTATCACCGAGCCCTTGTTTACCCCTTCTCCGATCCTGACAGGCCGTGATGTTATTACACCCGATATAGGTGACTTTATGAAAGAATAATCGTAGTTCAGTTTTGCGAGGTTGAAGGAGTTCATTGCCTCCCTTACAACCTCTTCCTGTGCCATGATCTCGCTTTTCTTTGCCTTCAGTGTATCCCTCGATGCTATGGCTGAATCGAGGTTTGCCCTGGCAATTTCATATTCCTTTTGAACCATGTCTATATCCATCTCTGTAACATAGCCTCTCTCTTTTAATTCAAACAGTCTTTTCCTCCTGTTATCCACCTCAATCAGTACTGCTTTCGCTTTTTCTATATTTTTCTCTACATCTACCTTCATTGACTCATAGGCAGCCTTCATCTGATCAAGAACGAAATTTGCCTTATTAAGGGTTGCCTCAGAGAGTTTCATGTTGTAATAGGCCTCGTTGCTTTCAAGTTCTGCAACAACCTGTCCTGCCTTTACAATGTCTCCCTCGTCAAAGTATAGCTTTGTTATGCTTCCAGTCCTCTGGGCCGTTATCTTTGCCTCGGTGTCTGACTTAATTGTACCTGTCGAGGTTGCTGTAACAGTAATCTCGATATTACGCCTCTTTACAACCTCTGTCTTAACCTTTATGGAATTGAAATAGTTGCCAGCTATAAAGATAGCTATGATAATTGAGACAAGTATAGCTAATATCCATAACCACTTTTTTACAAAGAATCCCTTTCCCATAAATTCTCCATTGAGTTTTTATCAGCATCTATAATAACAAAGGTATCCTATTTCTTCCAGAACCTTGGAATGAAAAGGATTAATACGGTGTAAAGTTCGAGTCTACCTGTCAGCATGCAGAATATCAGTATCCATTTGGCTATGACAGGAAGGGATGCATAGTTTTCAGATGGTCCTGCCTCACCGAGGGCAGGGCCTACATTGCACATTGCTGATATGACTGTGGTCGTTGATGTCACTATATCGGTTCCTGTTGCAGCCATCCCTGCTGTGGCGATTACCCAGATCAGTATGAAGAGAAAGAAGAATCCCCAAATGCTGCCGAGAATCTCCTTTGAGAGTATTCTATCGTCGAGCTTTAATGCTGTAACCGCTCTCGGATGTATGAGTTGATATATCTCCCTGTATCCCTGTTTGAGGGTAAGAAGGATCCTTACCTGCTTAATCCCACCACCTGTTGAGCCTATCATCCCTCCAGCGAACATAATGATAACGAGGATTACTAATGAGAGGGGAGGCCATTTTTCAAAGTCAGCACTGGCATATCCTGTTGTGGTCATAATTGATGTGACCTGAAAGAGGGCAAAACGAAAAGAATCAATTACAGACCTGCTCGAATTCAATAGATTCAGGGTTATCAATAATGTGGCGGTTATGGTCAGAAAGAGATAGAATCTGAATTCTTCACTCTTAAAGAGCCTTGATATATCTCCCCTGAAAACGTAGAAATAGAGAGAGTAATTAATACCTGCCAGAAACATGAAAAGACTGGACGAAAACTCTATCGTTGGACTCTTGAAGTATGCCAGGCTTTCGTTCTTTGTTGAAAACCCTCCTGTTGCCATTGTTGTAAAGGAGTGGTTTACAGCGTCGAATATGCTCATTCCTCCTGCTGCATAAACAGTTGAGCATAGCACAGTAAGACCTGTATATATTAACCATAAGGCCTTTGCAGTATCTATTATCCTTGGCCTTAGCTTATCAACACTTATCTCTGGCACCTCGGCTTTAAAGAGTTGCATCCCTCCTGTGCCGAGTATAGGAAGAACCGCAAGGGCAAAGAGTATTATTCCCATTCCTCCCATCCATTGTGTGAGGGAGCGCCAGAACAGTATCCCCTTAGGCAGTATTTCTACATCCCTAACAACAGATGAGCCTGTTGTTGTAAAGCCTGCCATTGCCTCAAAATAGGCGTCAGTAAAGGAACTGATAGAGCCTGACAATAGATAAGGCAGTGAGGCAAAAAATGTTGCCATTACCCAGCTAAAGGTGACAGTAAAAAAGGCCTCCCTGTGCTTCAATTCATTCTTTCTGTATCCTTTTGAAAATTGATAGACCGAGAAACCTGTAAGAAAGGTTACTAAAAAGGATAATGTTAGGGGGATTAGGTCCCTCTCTCCATAGATGAAGGAAACCAAGATGGGAAAGAACATGAAGAGGGACTCGAATATGATGGCGATGCTTGTTATATAGAGGATTAATCCGATATTCATAGATCCTACTGCAGGACCTTCTCCATCTCTTTTATTGATTCCCTGAGGGTGAAGATGATTAACTTGTCACCACTCTTGATTGTATCTGAACCTGATGGGATTATCAACAAATCATCCCTGATTATCATTCCTATTAGGGTATTCTTCGGAAGCCTTGCTTCCTTTAGTAATCTGTCCTTCAGAACAGAAGTGTCTCCGACCCTACTCTCAATTATCTCTGCCCTGTCTTCGGCTATGGCTGTCAGGGAAAGGATATCACCTCTTCTGACATATCGCAGGATGCTGCTTGCAGTTATTAGTCTTGGGCTCAGAACGGCTTGTAATCCGAGGCTATGCGCAAGGGGGATGTAATCTGTTCTGTTAACAATAACAATAGATTTTTTTACCCCTAATTTTCTTGCAAGGAGGGAGGACATTATGTTTAGTTCCTCATTATTCGTTACCGCAACAAATACATCCATGTCTTCAATGTTTTCCTCTAAAAGGAGTTTCTGATCAGCACAATCACCATGTAATATCAGAGAGCGGCCCAGAGAACTGCTTAAGAACTTACATCGTTCAGGGTCCTTCTCGATTATCTTTATATCAGCTCTACCTTCCATCATTGAGGCTATGTAATATCCGATCCTGCCTCCACCAGCAATCATGACCCTTTTTGAAGGTCTTTTAGAGACCCTCAATGCCTCAGCGATTTCAGCTATGTCTGTCTTTCTGATAGGTAGATAGATTATGTCACCTTCCTTGATTATATCCTTGCCCGAAGGTATTATGACCTCATCGTCTCTTTCTATTATCCCTATAATGAAGTTTTTCCTGATTTCTTCTTTTAAATCTTTAAGGGTTTTCCCTATCATAGGATTTCCATTTTCCACCTTGAAACCTATTACCTCAACTGTTCCTGATTCAAAGTCCTCTACCTCAGTTGCAAAGGGTATCTCGAGTAACCTCGAAATTGCCTTTGCAACCTCAAGTTCAGGATTGATGGCAGGGTCAATATCGAGGTTTTGGGGGCCAAGAAGGTTCTTATTGAAAAAATAATCAGGATTCCTTATGCGGGCAATTTTTCTCGGAATGTTAAACATCGCTTTTCCGAGGAGACAGGCTATCATGTTTGTCTCATCGCTGTTTGTCACGGCAAGAAGAATGTCAGCCTTTTCAGCCTCAGCCTCCTTGAGAACAGAAGGGTCACCACCGCCACCCTCGATAACAGCCACATCGAGTTCTTCGCTTATCCTTCTCAACTTTGCCCTGTCCTGATCGATGACGGTTACATCGACCCCTTCGAGGGTTAAGAACTTTGCTATCTGGTATCCTACCTCTCCTGCCCCTACTATTATTACATGCATGGAAGATTATATCATAAAAAACTAATAGTTAACCGGATTATCTAATGTTGCAAACAGATGGTTTTGCCTTAAAGTTTTTCGACAGCATAGCTTTCGGTATTGCCTGCCTTTAGTATATAATTTAAGTTAATTTTAGGCATGGATTAACAGTCAAGATAATCTAAGAGATTGGAGGCATGATGAAGGCAAAGGATTTGATGATACCGCTTCAGGATTACTTGAGGCCTGATAACACCCTGAAAGAGGCTGTGAATCTCCTGAAGACGGCAAGAAGAGGTGAAGAAAGAGTAGGAGTTAA
>JBKBUA010000079.1:0-2019 GCA_046290845.1 Thermodesulfovibrionales bacterium | reverse complement strand
TTACTTGAGGCCTGATAACACCCTGAAAGAGGCTGTGAATCTCCTGAAGACGGCAAGAAGAGGTGAAGAAAGAGTAGGAGTTAAGGGTCTGCCTGTAATTGATGAAAAAGGCAGACTGGTTGGGATGCTCTCAATGAGGGATATATTGAAGGCTGTGTTCCCCTTTTATCTATCAATGATGGAACTGGGGGATTTTACATGGGATGGCATGATAGAGAGTATTGCAAAGAAATCATCTAACAGATTGGTACGGGATGTAATGAGTAAGGTTGTTATAACTGTTAATGATGACGCACCCCTGATGGAATGCGTTGACCATATGATAAAGCACAATATAAAGAGGTTGCCTGTCATTGATAAGTCTGGCAGGGTAATAGGTATGCTCTATGAAAGGGATATATTTTTTGCAATTACGAATGCAATGCTTGAAGAGAACAAACAGGCCAATGAAAGGAATCAGGAGAAAAGATGACTCAGGAGGCTTCTGTGACTCAACCTTTTATGATGGATACGACCTTTTTTATTGCCACGGCTATATTCTTTATTGCCTATGCCATAATTGTATCTGAAAAGGTGCACAAGACGATTGTTGCCATATTCGGTGCCGGGCTGATGCTTATACTTAAGATTATCGATCAGCACGAGGCATTTCATGTTGAGGAATTAGGCATTGACTGGAATGTCATATTTCTCCTTATCTCTATGATGATAATAATCAATCTCATGAGGCCAACAGGTGTATTTGAATATATTGCAATAAAGAGTGCAAAGTGGGGTAAAGGAGACCCCTTCAGAATAATGGCTATCTTTGCGGTTGTTACAGCTTTTTTAAGTGCATTTCTTGATAATGTTACAACGGTTTTGCTCATTACCCCTGTCACCCTCCTGATAGCGGATGCCCTCGAGGTTGACCCGATACCCTATCTAATATCCTGCGCTTTAGCCTCAAACATAGGAGGCACAGGAACCCTTATTGGAGACCCTCCAAATATAATGATAGCCTCTAAGGCACAACTGAACTTTATGGACTTTATTTATCATCTTACGCCAATTGTTATTGTAATTATGGTTCTTTACATCTTTGCTATCAAGTTAATCTGGGGCAATAGACTTAAGACTAAGGATGAACTGAAACACAGGATAATGGAGATGAACGAACGCGAGGCGATAAAGGACCTGGTCATGCTCAAGAAATCAATCTTCGTCCTGGCAGTGGTTCTTATCGGGTTTGTATTCCATGGTGTATTGCATCTTCAGCCAGCAACTATTGCCCTTTTTGGTGCAGGACTCTTACTTTTGCTATCAAAGACTCATGAACCTCATCACATACTGGCAGAGGTGGAATGGCCAACGATCTTTTTCTTCATGGGACTCTTCATCATAGTTGGCGGTGTTATAAAGGTTGGTTTGATTAAATGGATGTCTTTACAGGTCATTGAAATTACGAGGGGAAATCTTTTTTTGACCTCAATGGTAGTTATGTGGTTTTCTGCCTTTGCTTCAGCAATAGTTGATAATATACCTTATGTTGCAACGATGAATCCGCTTATAATCGACATGGCGAGACAATTATGGCCCCATGAATCAGGGCTCAATCTTTTGCAGCATCCTGAACTGATGCCCTTATGGTGGTCTCTTGCCCTTGGTGCCTGCCTCGGTGGAAATGGTTCGGCGATAGGTGCATCTGCAAATGTTATCGTAGTTGGTATTTCAGAGAAGTCAGGCAGAAGAATATCGTTTCTTAAATTTCTTGCCTATGGTATGCCTATAATGATTATGACCGTAATTGCCTCAACCCTTTATGTTTGGCTAAGATACTATGTTATCAAGTTTTAGCCCATTATGAAGAGGATAAATTTTTATTACAAACCCGGTTGCTGGTTTTGTGATCAGGCAGAGGAGATGCTTAATGGTCTGAAAGATAAATACCATCTTGAGATAAATAAGATAGACATCACACAGGATGAAGAACTTTATGAACTTTACAGATTTGACATACCTGTTATTGAATTTGAGGAT
>JBKBUA010000078.1:6503-10009 GCA_046290845.1 Thermodesulfovibrionales bacterium | reverse complement strand
GCAATACCGGAGACAATGGTCATTCTCGGCTTCGTGGTAGCCACAATGATCCTTCTTATAAAATAATCAATGGGATATAAAGAGCTGATAGAGGCTATTAAGGAGGAGGGCGAAAAGAATATAAGGGAACTCTGGGCAGAGGTAGAAGCAAGGGCCGGGGAAATCAGAAAAGAAATCGAATCAAAGGCCGCTGCATTAAGAATCGAATATGAGGAGATATTAAATGCCGAGATTGAGAAAAAGAGAGGCATGATACTCAGAGATGCCGAAAGGGAGGCCTCTCTGATAAGGTTAAGGGCTCAAAAGGAGTTATCCGAGAGCCTTTACCGTATTGCCTCAAGTCTCCTTTCGGATCTCAGGAGAGAGAATTACAGTGAGGTCTTTGTCGCCCTGTCAAAGGAGATACCCGTATCGAGATGGGTTACAGTGAAGGTAAATCCTGAAGATATCTCACTTGCCGAATCCTGCTTCCCTGGTGCAAAGATAATCAGCAATCCATCAATAACAGGTGGCTTCGAGGTGGAAAACAGCAATGGAAATGTCATCATAAATACCTTTGAAAAGAGGCTCGAAAGGCTCTGGCCTGATATATTGCCCGAGATATTAAAGACGATCAAGGAGATGTATGAAGCTTCTGACAAATGATGGGAGTGAAAGGTCTTATCCTTCCTATTACCTTTACTCAAGATTGAGGGGAAGGGTCATCAATGGTTTGGATTATTTAAGAAGAAGCGTTCCCGAGGTGGCAAGGGGTTATGTAGATAGAGAGCATAAATGGGTCTATTTACAGATGAATAACAGATTGAGAGATATGCTATGGCCCTTCTTTTTTTACCGGGAGATAAGGAGGGTCTCTGAATGGCTAAGGCTCGGAGATGTATCCTCCCAATTAGAGTCAAGCCTATTGTCGGAAGAGATAAAAGAGATATTCCTTGAATCAGTAGATATAACATTTAGGGTAGAGAGACTTGAGACCCTCCTCTCGATGATTTCAAAGGGATTTAAAGGCCTTAAGAATTCCTTTGATAGGAAGGGCATAAAGGCCTTTGAAGAAACTTTTATGAATTCCTTTCTTTCAATGATGTCAGGCTCTGTTACTTATCCTGCATTGAGGGAATTTTTCCGATACATGATAGATTTCAGGAATCTAATGAGTCTCTATAAATATATAAGGTGGAATATAGATACAATACCCTTATTCCTTTTAGGTGGTAATATAGGCAAGAATGAACTGAGAAAGGCCTTATCATCAGGAGATATATTTGTGGTTAATCAGCTCTTCTCAAGGCGACTCAATATTGATATCGATAATCCCTCTGAGCTGGAGGTAGGATTATATCGTGGGCTGAGAAGTATCCTGAAGAGAAGATACCTGATGTCACCAGTCGAACCAGTAGTGATACCCTATTATCTATGGAATCTTCATGTAGAGTCCATCCTGATAGGTTTATGATATGAAGAGGGCTGTATTTATTACACCTGAGGATGCTCGATATGGGTTCAGGCTTGCAGGGGCAAGACAGGTTATAGCCTCTCAGGAGGATATAGAGTCAGTTCTGAACCAGGTCTTAGCAGAAAAAGAGACAGGGATAGTTATCCTCGATGAAAGGCTGAGCAGGGGAATTGATATGGAGAAGCTCAGGACAATAGAGGAGAGGTGGTTTGGCCTTTTCCTCGTTCTTCCAGCTCCTGAAAGACCTATTACAGGGATTGAGGATTATGCCATCTCCATGATCAGAAGAGCTATTGGTTACCATGTGAGGTTCCGATGATAGGGAGGATAGTTGGTATATCAGGTTCTACAGTACGGGCAAGATTGCCAGGACTGAGGCTCTTCGAGAGGGTCTATGTAGGAGAGGCTATGCTTATAGGTGAGGTTGTGAGGATTGATGGGGAGGAGGCTATTATTCAGGTCTATGAAAGCACATCAGGACTATCTATAAATGAGCCTGTTAAGGGTACAGGTATGACCCTCACCGTCAGACTCGGCCCTGGACTTCTCTCGGGTATCTTTGATGGTCTTGAAAGACCGTTATCGAGATTAAGGCAGGAAGTAGGACCTTTCATTACGACAGGAAGAGAGATATATGCTATCGATTACACAATGCCCTATATGTTCTATCCTGCAGTAAAAGAAGGTGCTGTCATAAATATGGGAGATATATTAGGGTACTTTGAGGAGGGCAACCTCAAACATCCTATAATATCAGTTAAGGAAGGAAGGATTGAAAAAATAGCATCAGGTGAGATAACGCTCGATTCCCCCCTTGTAGTACTCGATAACGGGGCAGAGATATTCGGATGCCATGAATGGCCGGTGAGGATACCAAGACCGTACAGGAGAAAGCTGCCCCCTACCATTCCGCTCATTACAGGTCAGAGGAGCTTAGACTTCCTTTTTCCTGTTGCTAAGGGCGGGACAGTCATTATACCAGGTGGGTTTGGTACGGGAAAGACCATACTCGAACAATCGATTGCAAAGTTTGCTGATGCTGATATAGTCATATATGTTGGTTGTGGTGAAAGGGGTAATGAGATGGCTGACCTGATTGATGAGTTCAGCAAGTTAAAAGATCCCTGGAATAACAGGGAATTAATGGAGAGAACCATAATAATAGCGAATACATCGAATATGCCTGTTGCTGCCCGTGAGGCGTCGATTTATACTGCTGTGACAATTGCAGAGTATTACAGAGATATGGGTTATAATGTTCTCTTACTTGCTGATAGCATATCCCGATGGGCCGAGGCATTAAGGGAGATCTCATCCTGCCTCGAAGAGATGCCCGGAGAAGAGGGTTATCCAACCTATCTTTCCTCAAGGATATCAAGTTTCATCGAGAGGGCAGGCGTTGTCGATTCACTATGTGGCAGGCCGGGTTCACTCACTATGATACTCTCTGTATCACCACCAGGAGGCGACTTAACAGAGCCTGTGACGCAGGCCTGCCTCAGAGCAGGAGGTGCCTTTGTAATGCTCGATACATCCCTCGCCCATAAGAGGCATTTCCCTGCCATAAACTGGATACAGAGTTATTCCCTCTATGGAAAAGAGGTCTCTTCGTATTTTATCAAAGAAATATCCCGGGACTGGGATTTGCTCAAGCAAAGATGCATTGAAATCCTTAGAAGAGAGGAGGAATTGAAGGATGTCGTGGAGATAGTTGGAATGGAGGGTCTTCAGGATTCAGACCGCATACTCATGCAGGTCGCAGAGAAGGTAAGGATGGAATTCCTCTGCCAGAATGCCTACACAGAGGATGCATTCTCAGGACCTGCAAGCACCATCTCAAAGATCAGTAGCCTTGTAAAACTATACGATGCCTCTATCGAGAGACTGAGGATGGGTGAATCAATTGATGAGATACTGAAGGGGTTGTCATGAGGCTATCGGAACATCTCTACAGGAGTATTTCTTCTGTGAGGGGGCCCCTTATCTTTGTTGAAAAGGTCTTCTCGGTTAGGATTGGCGAGGTGGTTAGGATAATTACGCCTGAAGGGTTGGA
>JBKBUA010000078.1:2748-6404 GCA_046290845.1 Thermodesulfovibrionales bacterium | reverse complement strand
AATGGAAGGCAGTGTCTTGAGAATAGAAAGGGACACTGTCCTTATTCAGGTCTATGGAGATACGAGGGGCCTCAATATTGGAAGTTCGTCGGTGATATTTACTGATGATATAAAGAGGGCTCCCCTCTCAATGGATATTATAGGCCGCATATTCAACGGCTCTTGCAGCCCTGTTGATGGTCTTCCCATGTTCATCCCTGATAAGTCCCTACCTATAACAGGTTATCCAATAAATCCTGCTGCAAGGGAAAGACCAATGGATTTTATCGAGACAGGACTCTCTGCGATAGATGGCCTTAATACACTCGTTAAAGGCCAGAAATTACCCATCTTTTCCAGCGCCGGTCTTCCTGCAAAGGAGGTAGCGGGATTCATACTTAAGAATGCGAAGGCCACAGGTGGGAAAGGTTTTGTAACTATCTTCATAGCCCTTGGCATCACCCATCTCGAATACTCCTTTTATAGGAGACTCCTCGATGAGATTGGTGGTGGTTTCGTAGCAATAATAAATAAGGCAGATGAACCTGTCATGGAAAGGCTTGTAGCTCCTCGATTCGGCCTCACGATAGCAGAATATCTTGCCTTTGAGAAAGGAATGGATGTTATTGTCATAATGACAGACATGGTTAACTACTGCGATGCCCTCAGAGAGGTCTCATCAGCGAGGGAGGAACTGCCCGGGAGAAGGGGTTATCCAGGTTATATGTATTCTGACCTGGCTTCTCTTTATGAGAGGGCAGGGAGGATTCAGGGGATTGAAGGCTCTATTACGATACTGCCAGTAGTTACTATGCCCGAAGAGGATATAACCCATCCCATCCCCGACCTTACAGGCTACATCACAGAGGGGCAGGTCGTGCTTTCAAGGGTATTACACCAGAAGGGTATCTTTCCTCCTATTGATATTCTCCCGAGCCTGTCACGTCTCATGCAGAGCGGTATAGGAGAAGGAAGGACAAGGGCTGACCACAGAAAGATAGCGAATCTCCTCTATCGCTATTATGCAAAGGGGAGAGACCTGAGAAGGTTGGAGGCTATTGTTGGCAGGGAGGGGATGAGCCCTGAAGACAGAAAGTTCCTGGATTTTGCTGAGACCTTCGAGGTGGAATTCATAAATCAAGGGATGACGAGAAGGGATGTAGCCGAAACCCTCGATCAGGGGCTTAGAATTTTAGAAAGATTTTCCTTTTTGGGCTAAGTTAAAGTAGGGGCAATTCATGAGTTGCCCCTACAATGCCAGGCTTACCCGTAGCTATCACGATTCCGCATCACGCATAGACTATCTCTGTCCCTATCCCCTCCTTTGTGAATATCTCAAGGAGCAGGCAATGGGGCACACGGCCGTCTATAATATGGGTCTTCTTAACCCCCTCGTTCAGGGCATTGACGCAGGCCTGAACCTTTGGAAGCATCCCCCCTGATATAGTACCGTTATCTATAAGCCCTTTTATCTCTTTTCTGCCTATGCTCGATATAACAACCTCTCTCTTATCCTTTATCCCTGGTACATCTGTGAGGAGGATCAATTTCTCGGCCTTTAGTGCCGAGGCGATAGCAGAGGCGACATAATCAGCATTAATATTAAAGGCAGCCCCATCCCTTCCAACCCCAATCGGTGCTATGACAGGTATAAATCCATCTTTTTCGATTGTGTTCAGTATACCTGGCTCAACAGATTCCACCTCACCAACAAGCCCTATATCTATAACCTCCTCTTCACCAGAA
The DNA here is from genome assembly GCA_046290845.1 of Thermodesulfovibrionales bacterium. Lineage (GTDB taxonomy): Bacteria > Nitrospirota > Thermodesulfovibrionia > Thermodesulfovibrionales > UBA9159 > JBBIPQ01. The sequence continues at coordinate 4,679 of JBKBUA010000078.1, read as the reverse complement.
GCAACAGATTTCCTCAACAACTTTTTCTTAGCCCTGATAAGGCCCCCATCCTTTCCGCTCAGTCCTATCGCCCTTCCACCATGACTGTTTATGAGGGCAACTATCTCTTTATTAATCAAACCTCCAAGAACCATCTCGACTATCTCCATGGTCTCCCTGTCTGTGATTCGCTGACCCTGAACAAAAGAAGGCTCCTTTCCCATTCTTTTCATAATCTCGCTTATCTTTGGCCCCCCGCCATGGACTATGACTGGTCTTATGCCGATGAAGTTAAGTAAGACCACATCCTGGGCAAAGGAGTCCTTTAACCTTTCATCAACCTGGGCAGCACCACCATATTTTATGACAAAGGTCTTGCCATAGAAGTTTCTGATATAAGGCAAGGACTCAATAAGAATGTTTGCCTTTTCAATGAGTCTTTTCATCTGATTCTTTCTCCTCGTTGAGCAACAGTCTCGAAACTTCTGCGATCAATTTATCCAAATTATTTATAATATCTCGCAAATTGTCATAGATCAACCCATAATCCACCTCATCATAGCGATGTACTATCCTGTTTCTAAGCCCTATAAGCTTACCCATAAACCTTGAAAGCTCCCCTGTCAGGAGGTTATTTTTCTCTAATAACTCGAAACACGAGGTATATTCCCTGATTGCTTGCTTGAGTTTCTTAGCAGCGATATGAAAGCAAATACCAATAGAGGCCTCTGCAGCAATTAAAAGGTGCGAGCGGGCAATATGAATAAAGTCTTCATTAGAGAGAAAATCCTCTTTTCTTATCTTTAGAAATTTCGAAAGTCTCTCTTCAGCCTTCCTTATATCTCTGAACTTTGCTTCTAACCTTTCCCTGTTAAGTCTCATTGTTCCAGAAAAGCCTCCCTGAAAGAACGATAAAATACAGGGGCGATGTCAATATATCTCGCTAAGGCATCCTCTACAAAATCAGACCATAAATCCTCATCCTTTGTGAAAAGCAATTCTCCCTCAATGACATTCTTGATTAAAAAGATATCGGCCCTGTTGAGAATGATTACATCAAAGGGATACTTATATTCAAAAGACCTCTGAAGTTCTAAAGGAAGTTCTATCTCGTACGTCTCTCTGTCACTTTCCTTGTAATCCCTTATATAGATGCCTATGTCTATATCCCTGAAAAAGGGCATCTCAGGCTCAACGAAGGAACCAAAAATATAGGCAAATACAATCCTTTCATCCCTTTTGAGAAAGGAGATGAGAGAGGAGATTACCTCCTCCTTCTCATCCCGTGAGATTGCATATACCTTAGATTCATTCATCATTTACCCTCAAAGCAGGGTATGCAGACAATCCTTCCATCCTTAATCCGAGCCTTTGGCTCGGCAACCTTCTCACCACAGAGTTCGCACCTGATACTCGGATAAATCCTTGCCTCCTCTGGAAGATGAATCCCTTGCCTCGTAACCTTCATTAATTCATCATCAGGTGAATCCAGTATAGATCTCATCTTCTTTGCCTTTCTGTCATGGACTGTCTTAAGCACTGCCTCGGACCGATCACCCTCCATGTACCTCATCCAGAGTGCCTTTTCTTCCTCCGTCTCCTCTGGCGGGACAAAATCAATGGAAATCCTGACTGAATCTCCAGAGGGTCTCCTTGCAAAGGTATAAACCTGCTTGCCGTAGTCTTTAAAAATTAGATTACCTTTACCAAAGGTGCAGCCTGTCATGACCTGAATGGCATCAACAGCACAGGAATCATTCTCCACTATCGCCACTATCTCCTCATCCGATGATATATCTGATAAATTGAGTTCCTTAATCGCCCTGAGACCTACCCTGTAACCCAGGGCAAGGCCTGGACAGGCATGACCGTGAAACCTGACAACATCATCAAAGGTCTTCATTGAATACCTCCTACCCTAACCTTCCATATCGTTCCATCTTTTCTGTCCG